>NZ_DANC01000015.1:0-12029 GCF_002499755.1 Methanoculleus sp. UBA291
TACACGTTCAACAACTGCACCGCGGAGGGGAACAGCGCCTACGGGTTCTTCTTCAGTTACCCCGATGGTGTTTACCTGGACAACTGCACGGACCTTGAGACGGGCCGGGGAAAGACCGACTACTCGGCGGTGAAACCGACGTCGTTCTTCATCGTGCAGTCGCTAGTGACGAACGCCAACCCCTCGATCGTCATGGAGGACTGTGCGAGCATCGACTCCCATGGCCGCGGTCTCTATGCGACGCTCGTCGACTATGTCCAGATTAAGAACTTCACGATGACCAACCCCGGAGGCATCAACGGTGTCGGCGCTCTGATAGGAGACCCGGCACTGGGAGTGGGTTTTGTCTCTTCAAACGTCGATATCCATGCCTCAGGAAACAGCGCGTCCAAGCTCGTCACGGTGAACAGCGCGTCCAATTCAAAATTCACCGGGAGCATTGTATCCGATGTGGCGACGCCGTTCACCGTAGCGGGAGGGGGGACCAACAACGTCGTCGTTGAAGGCATCAAGACGGTTTCAAATACACTTCCGGTGGGTTCGACGGGAATCACGACGAGTGGCGTCAACTCGGGAGCAGTCAGTATTGTCAACTGTGCGGTCGTCAGGCCCGGCAGCACGCCGCTCCCGACCCCGACCACTCCGACACCGGTCCCCACCACCCCGGCTCCCTCCGGGAAGCCGGACCTTGTGGTGACCGACATCTCCTGGGAGCCGGCAAACCCGGTGACCGGGGCGCCGGTGACGCTCAAGGCCACGATCAAGAACCAGGGTGACGCTGCGACGCCTGCGGGCACAAAGCATGGTGTCCTCTTCACGTTCGACGACGGTGCGGCCGGTTCGGGCGTCTGGTCGGACACCTACACCCGGTCGATTGCTCCGGGAGCGTGGGTCACGCTGACCGCAAACGGCGGCTCGGCCGGTGCAGCCTGGAAGGCCGCCCTCGGCACCCACACGGTGAAGGTCACGGTAGACGACGTCAACCGGATCGCCGAGAGCGACGAGACCAACAACGTCCGAACCAAGCAGATCACGGTCTCGAAGCCGGGATCGACGCCGACCCCGACGCCGGTCCCCACCACCCCCACCCCCTCCGGGAAGCCGGACCTTGTGGTGACCGACATCTCCTGGGAACCGACAAACCCGGCCCCCGGGAGTGCGGTGACGCTCAAGGCGACCGTCAAGAACCAGGGTGACGCTGCGACGCCTGCGGGCACAAAGCACGGCGTCCTCTTCACGTTCGACGACGGTGCGGCCGGTCCGGGCGTCTGGTCGGACACCTACACCCGGTCGATCGCTCCGGGAGCGTGGGTCACGCTGACTGCAAACGGCGGCTCGGCCGGTGCAGCCTGGAAAGCCGTAGAGGGCACTCACACAGTGAAAGCCACCGTGGACGATGTCAACCGGATCGCCGAGGCCAGCGAGACCAACAACATCCTTACCAAATCCATCACGGTGGCAAAGTCAACCCCGCAGCCTGAAAAAGGGGATCTCAATGCCGATGGAAAAGTAGACTGGGCTGATGTCGCTCTCATCGGCGACATGGTTCTCGGGCGTGTCGAAACAGACCCCGACGCAGACTTCAATGCCGACGGCAAGGTAGATTGGAGCGACGTCTCACTGCTGGTAGACTACTTCTTCGGAAGAGTAGATACACTGTGAGACCCTTTACGAGGGTCGTTTCTCACGCCGCTCACCCCTCAACTTTTTCTCACTACTCCTCCAGCGCACCTTTCCTGATCCATGGGCGCCTGGCCCCCTCGTCAGTAGCGACCGTTTCTCCTCTGTGCTCCATCATGTGTGGAAGGGCCAACCGTTCCGGATTCTTGTTAACGGAAATGGCCCCCCGGTACGACGCCATCGGTGCAGGCGAGTCGCTAGGACGGATACTTTGATATACGCGATACATCTATTAGGGGGATGATGCACGCATTCCCGAAAAACCCCGTTGAGCTGAAAACCTATCTTATAGACCCGCTGTACAGGAGTTCTTTCTTCATCATCATTACATCGATCTCAAGTGCGGGCTTTGGTTTCATATTCTGGATGCTTGCAGCACGGTTCTATCCGCAGGAAGACGTAGGGGTTGCAACGGCCCTTATCTCATCCATGGGGATGCTGATCCTTCTATCGAAGCTCGGATTCGATCAATCGATCATACGGTTTTTTCCGACGCGGGATAAATCCAAAGTCCTGGGAACGGCAATAATCGTTACAACAATAGTCGGGTTTGTCCTCGGGGTTCTGTTCATAGTTACGGTGGATATCTGGTCGCCCGAGTTGCATCAGGTCAGGGACTATGCGCTCCTCTACATCACCTTTCTGATAGCCAACTCCGTAACGGCCTTCATCGGTGCAGCGTTCGTTGCACTGCGGAAATCAGAATTCTACTTCCTCCAGAGTCTCCTTTTTGGTTCAAGGCTCCTTATTCTCATTCCTCTGGCTTTTCTCGGAGCACTTGGAATCTTTTGTTCGCTGGGTCTTTCATTCATCATTGCCCTCGTAGTTTCGGTCTTCCTTCTCTACAGGTCCGGGATTCGTCTATCTGGCCTTGATAGGGATTTTTTGCTCGATTCGTTCCGGTTCTCCGCAGGCAACTACTTTTCCGGATTGCTCACTGCGGCCCCGAGCACGATTCTCCCGATCCTTGTGCTGAACATTCTCGGTGCGGAAAAAGCCGCTCAGTACTTCATTGCGTATGCAATTGTCATGTTCTTATTCCTCATACCCACATCTTTCACGACATCGCTCTTCGTCGAGGGAAGCCACGGCGAAGCACTGAAGAGAAATGTACTAAAATCGCTTGCCGGAATTTTTGTGCTGCTCATTCCGGCGGTTGCGGGTTTGTTCGTATTCGGGGAGTATATTCTCGGTTTAATCGGTCCGGATTACGTAGAAGGGCTCGAACTGGTTAAAGTTCTGGCGATTTCAAGTTTTTTCTTCTCATTTTCGGAAGTATTTATCGTAATCAAGAAGGTTCAGTACGGGCTGAAGAGTCTGATCGTTATCAGCGCACTCACCTTCATCTTGCTTCTGGGGTCCAGTTATATCCTGATGCTTCAATGCGGGATTCTCGGTGTGGGGTATGCATGGGTCCTGACCTATGCACTGATCGGCATCTTTGTCGTGCTCTCCATGGCCAGGCGGTACATCCTGTGATCCACTCTCCCGTGAATATTCAGGCGTCAAGAAGTGAACGCCGGTCCCGGGACGGCAGCAGCACGGAGGAAGCGTTACCCGTTCTGATAGACCTCGCTCTGATGGTTTGAATACACCTTGTTGTTGCGGCAGATCGCGGGATATACATCTTCGATGCTCCAATAATCATAATACTCCTCCGGGCCGCTTGCGGAGCGCTCGACGATGTTATATGTCGCCAGATACACATATGCGCCCAAAACCGGTTCAAAGTCTGTTTCGGGCAGGAATGGAGGTGTCCTCGCGAGGCTGCCGTAGGAAGTTAATACATTATCTTTCCGTGTTCTATCCGCATAGACGACCGAACCATTCTCCATGTACCTGCCCAGCCAGCGGGCGCCGAAGACATCATGCTCTGGTATGAACGTCCCATAGAACACGTTTTTCGGTGTATCCCCTCCGTATTTCTTAATCGAATTCTGGCTCAGAGCGATGGATGACGGCTGATCGTTGGCGCACTCGTAGATCCAGCCCGTACTGAAGAGGAACAGCAGTGAGAAGAGAACCGACATGAGTACCAGCGGCGTTCGTCCCGCAAGCCGCCCGCTCCGGAGTTTATTGATGTATGCCCCCGGTGCCGCAAGCATGCTGATGCCGCCGACAACGCAGAACGGGGAGAGAAAAATGAGCACAATCTGGTAAAGTCTGGAGGTGTTGAGTGTGCTGGAGAAATTTGGTACAAGGACGCCCGCAACTCCAAAGAGGAGCGCAATAAATGAGAATGCAATGTATTCCCGTGAAAAGCGGGTGTTCTTGCGCCGAAACCAGATAGCGACAAACCCGACGACGATGAGTGCCAGAGTAATGAGGTGGAGGCCCTTGGCAACGGTATGCAGGAGGGATTGGGGAGTACTGATAAGAAGATCCAGCCCTTCGGTTTCCTCGGGGTTCAGCAGGTCCACAAAGATCGTATTGCCGATGTGGTCGATGATCGACACGATCGTATCGAAGGAAGTCCCTCCCGCGACAAACATATACCACCCGAGCGTAAACCCGGTAAAGAAGAGGACATGGGCGGCGGTTATCGTTCTTCCATCGTCTCTGTTCACGGAGCCTCCACCCGACGGATTCTCCCCTGCTGTTTTTCGCGAACATTTGAAAAGAGTATCTCCTCGGGTTGCGGCAAATGAGGAGAGAGTCATGTACAGCCAGACCACGATGAGGGAGAGCAGGTAGATATACGATGTTCCGTAATGCGAAACGGCTAGGGAAGCGCCGAAGATGACGAATAACGCGAAATTCGTTCTTCTGGGAACATTTCTCGCGACCATTATCATGATGAGCAGGACGAGAAAGAGTTCTGCAATCTCCTGACGCGCCAGGGAGGCCATTTCCGCGTAGAATATTATGAACGAGGCAAAGAAGAAGGATGCAAGGAAAGCGCTCTTTTCCCCCACCTGCCTTCGGAAAACATGATACAGCCCCAGGGGCACAAGGGCAAAGGTGATCGGGTAGACTAATTTGAACACCCACGTCAGGTCCAGCCCCGTGATATACGAGTACATCGGAGCCAGCAGGACGACGGAGAGCATTGCGTTCACGTTGCCGGGACTTGTGGAGTCCCAGAATGCGTTGTCTATGACGAGGTTTGCAAGGAACGCCTCATAATGGATATCGTAGCCCCAGATATACGGAGATATGAGCGATGTGTGAAGCAATAGCGAGACGGAAATAGATAAAATCGCCAGAGGATACAGCGCTTCCGGGATCACCCGGTTTAGTCCAATCAGTATGGGTATAACCGCGATGAACGCGATTATCAGCATGAGAATTCCGTTGTTGTGATACTGGTTCACGAAATAAGTCCCGATAATTGTCAGGAGCGGCACCAGGTACAAGAGAAACGCAGGTCTTGAGAGAAACGTCTCCGTATCGATAAAACCCGATTCGGGGGGCTTTTTATCTCTGACAAGGCTGAATAAGAGCAAAATCGCTGTCGTGACGTTGATTGTCATCAGGGTCGAATCCGGGGACAGCGGCCGGGAGATCCCGAAGATGGGGTAAATCACGCTCATGAATAGTCCGGTAAACATGAGGATTGCTATGCTCAATCCAACTGCATAGAGGAGCGTTTCAGGAGTGCTTGCATTATGTATTCTCAGGATTCTGAGGACGATTATGCCCGGAATAAATGAGAAAAAGGCAACTCCCAGGATCGCCTGCAGAAACAGGACCCTTGAGTCCGTACTCTCCAGGAGTTGTATGAACAGCAGCCCCAGCTGAAGCCACAGGATCGCAATGAAATAATTCCGGATCTTCCAGTCGTTTAGCGTAATGGGATTCCTGATCTGCATGGCATCATCTATGCGGAATTGTTATAATGGATACTTGATTCCGGAACCAGCGTCCGATACACGTCTTCCAATTTTCCCCCGATTATTCGCCAGTCATACTTCGCTTCGGCCAGCGCTCGAGCATTCTCTCCAATTCTCTTCCGTTCGTCTTTATGTTCGATCAGATACCTGATCCCCGCTATGAAGTCTTCGTCGATGTCGTCGACAATGATCGCATGCTCGTAGTTTTCAGCATCGATTCCTTCGATTCCTTTCTTCGTGGTCACAATGGGGAGGCCGGCACTCATATAATCGAAGATCTTCAGTCTTGTCCCCCCTCCGCTTCTCAGAGGTACGATGGCGATATCGGCGCCGGAAATATTCTGGATATCGGCGATGAATCCAAGCGATCTGATGTTTGCTTCTTCAAACTTCGGAACCCGTGTTCCACCGACGATAAACGATACATTCGGGTTTGTATCGGCAAATCGAGGGGCAATATCAGTCTGAATAAGATCAAATCCTTCCCGGTTCGGCGGATGCGTGTAGAGACCGTGGAAGAACACGGCAATATCCGCGGGACAGAGCCCCATCCCTTCACGGATCTTGTTCTTCGCTTCATCAGATATCCTCGAACGGATGTTGCACCCCGAAGGGATGACGCTGATCATCCCGTCTTTGAGATGATACTTTCTCCTGAACGTATCCGCATCGTTGTCGCTCACGGCGGTGATGTGGTCGAAGAGGTACCTGCAGGAGATCCTCTCCAGTAGATTCGTATAGGCGGGTATGAGTTTCCGCTCCATCGGGGAGTAGTGGTCGTGGTTCGCAAAGGTCTGTTGAATGAACTCGGATTCGACATTGTGAGCGTCGTACACTATCTTTATCCTCCTGCGCGTAAGGAGACCGAGCATCCTGGCCGCCATTGCTCCGCTGGGATGGGTGATCTGGATGAGATCGATCTCTTCGTCCCTGATGATCCGCGCCGCCTTACGAATGAAATCGGGATTAATATCCCTGAATATGGAGAGTCTCTTCTGGAGCGCCTCGATATCATGATAGATGTAGACTCGTGCGACATCATCGTCGCTCTCGTCGTGAAGGTGATCCGGTTCGAGTACAACGATGCGGTTATTTGCGGCCTGACACTTGACGAGGTTGCAAAACCTGTTCTGGCCCCCGCTCTGTGGTTTTGACAATCCGACGGTTGTTGGGATTGCCAGTATGTTCATAGGCACTTCCTGTATTCCTGTTCGAGTTTTTCCACGGTCCGGTCCCATGTCAGGTTCTTTCGAACGAATTCCTGTCCCCGCTGAATCATTCTTCTCCCTTCCCCGGGATTTTCAAGGCAGAATGCCATCTTTTTCGCTAAATCCGCACAGTCTCCGTAGCGCACAACGAGGCCGCAGTCGCCCTCCCTGATGAGGTCTCCGCTGCCATTGCCGTCCGTGACGATCACCGGGGTCCCGCTCATGATCGCCTCAAACGGAACAAGCCCGAATATCTCGTACATTCCAGGATAGACGAGCAGATCGGCATCCTGGTAGGCAAAGCCGACGTCATCAAGGTAGCCGACAAACCGTACCCGATCCTGAATTCCGAGCTTGCGTACTTTTTCCTCGAGCTCCCGTTTGTAACCCCACTCAGGCCCGACAATGACCAGGATGGCGTCTTTTTGCTCCTGCACCAGTCGGGAAAACGCTTCTATCAGAAAATCAATCCCTTTGATTCTATCGATTCTGCCCAGATACAGAATGAGGTTGCTTCCGTTCTCGATTCCGCATGATTTCCGGAACCCCCCTTTGCTCCTGGCGGTGATGCACCTTTCGAGACTGATGCCGTTGGGGATAACGGCGATCTTATCCTCACGAACGCCCATCATGATGTTCTGTTCTTTTTCCATGCTGTTCATGACGATCAGTCGTGATGCGGAATCTAAAATGGCGGATCCGGAGATGAAATCAAAGAGATTTTTCACTTTTGCCTTACCCAGGGTCCGGTTTTTGGGGAGCGACCCGTGCGGTTGCAGGACGTATGGAATGCCGTACTCCCGGGCATAATGGCTTATAATGACCGCAAGAAGTGTCCTGTGCTCGTGGATGTGGATTATATCATAATTCCGCAGATCTCGGTGTGCAACGAACGGTAAATAGTACGGGACTATGGGTATTAGTGTGCCCGGAAAATACTTCCGTAAATTTTCGAAATAGTATACCTTCATCCCCTCGACTTCGAGGGGTCTGTTCGTTGGAAGCCCGGTCGGATATGTGCTCCGGTTCGTCGTATATACCGTGACGTCGTGGCCCACCATCTGGAGGCGCCTTGAGATCTCATATGCCGCACGTGCCACGCCCCCGGACTCCCAGCTCGGCTTGAAGAACGGCGTCACCTGGAGGATCTTCATAAGCGATCACAAACCTGCTGCTGCTTGCGCCGTTGTCTTCTCGGGCAGGACGGAGTGAGAAGCCGGACCCTGCATTCGGCGAGGGATGCGGGCCCATGCTCCCCGATGCGGTACCGGCAGGTTGCGTGAGTCCAGCGGTTCCGGTCCTGGCTGCCGATGCCGGAAAGGACCGTATCCAGGTTTCCGAGAAGCGGATCGTTCCGCTGAAGTTCCCCCCGCATCCGCTCAAACGGTTTTTTCCCGTTTTTTGCCCCGGGATGGATGTCCCCGGCAGCCTGCCCCCGTATCGACGTCATCCCGTATCCCCTGCAGCGCAGGTGCCACTCAACCGCCGGCATCCCATGCCCGGATACCAACGTGGGCACCATGTCGTATCGATCGAGCAAAATTCCGCCGGGTAAGCGTATCGCCGAATATCACTCCCCCCTGAGGTTTTGAGTCCATGCTAGACTTGAGATTATATAATACTTTGCCTGTAGTATTCAGATTATGATATAGAAATATTGATATATTGAGATCCTTGAGGATTTGATTGGCGAACGGATCGGTCTGCAATGGAGATCGACCTTTAATGTTTTCAGTTCGAGTATGTCTTCCCGGTAGTTCGCTCATTTCGGCACCCGACATCGAGCGATGCGGTCTTGCTCGATGCCTGACACCGGACGTCCCCGAAGGGGAGAAAAGCCGCCAGGGCTTCGAGGGAAGTTGGGGCGGGGACCCCCGCGCGAGCCCTTGAAGCGGACCTCGAACTGCACGAAACTGCACGCTATATGGTATTCTCCAACAACTACGGTGTCAGGCCGCGCTGCCGGCTTGAGGCGTTCGCGCAATCGTTTGCCGCCAAGTTCGACTGGTTCGGCGATAAGATGAGAACGAGCGGATAAATGAGCCGGAACGGGAGCCCTCTCATCCCCAGGGAGATCCGGGTGCCCGCGGGCAGCAGGGATCTGAAAGAGAATGTTATTGGGGTCATCCCAAAAGATCCCCGAACCTTCGATACATGCTGATCGGAGCATTTACATCCAAATATTCTACCATCAGAACCATATCCTGGGCGAGGATGGTAAACGGCTTTCCATGGGGAGTCGCACCTCACGGTGCTCCTGCTATCTTCCACAGGAAAACAGCATATCGCCACTAGGGGGAGGGTCCGGGAGGCTAGAAAATGTGAAGTCTGTAACAGGGACTAATGGCAATACCTTCTGTGTGAAGACTGTTTCAGAGAAAAAACGAGAAACTGGGGTTTATCTGCGCTCAAAGATATTTACAACCTTCAGACAGTTACAAAGGAACAGGCACGTTTATCTCTCCCTCCATTGTACCTCATGTCGGTGAGAAAGGGAGTACATTCACAGGTTCGATGAAAAACAGTTGCAGAAGTCATCCCAAAAGTGTCCAGCGGCTGAAGATTCATATAATTCAGAGTATTCTGACACATCCCCGCGAAAAATTGAGTGATCTTTGGCGTCAAGCTGCTGACACGGCTTCCCTCTGGGCATCGCCACGCGGGGGAGGGGCCGGGAGGGGGAAACCCCCTCCCGGCTGAGGTGTTTTGGGACGACCTCGCAATTAGTTAAATCCGGATGTGATGATTCCAGATCATATGGGCTTCTTTCATTCTAACTGAGCCTGATTTTATTGCTGATGATGGATGCATATCATATCCCCTCACTTATGGTATCTATCAGAATGTATCAAACTGATAGATAATGATAATACGGATAGAAACAATAGATAAAATTTAAACATGAAACTCCCTCACACTCCTGAATACTCTCCGGCAGATGTTAAAAAGGCTTGGGAATATGTAGATACCACAGATATTATCGACGCAGTCTTCAAATATAACAAAAAATACTTGCACTGGGAGGAGCTGAAACGGCGCGATCTTCCGGTAGATCCCCTCTATGTCTGGATACTGATGAAGACCCTCAGAACGAAGGATATGAAATATATCACGTTCGATGATCTTCAGCTAAAATATAATCTTCTGGATGATTTCCTCGAAAAACTTCACTCCCTTGATAAATCAGCGGCGGGGAGCATCTCATCGGGCCTCGATTCACTGCCTCACGATCGGGACCAGTTCATCATCAATTCCCTGATGGAGGAGGCGATTGCATCGAGCCAGATCGAGGGAGCCGCAGTCACTAGGACAATTGCAAAAAAGATGCTTCGTGAAAAGAGGAAACCCGCTACAACAGATGAGAGGATGATCCTGAACAACTATATCACAATGAAAAAAATTACTCAGATAAAAGATGAAAATCTAACCCCAGAGTTAATTTTACAGATCCATAAGACCATTACCAAGGACACACTCGAAGATCTAAAAGATGAAGGAAGATTCAGAGATAACAATGATATTAGAGTTTTTGATTTAAGGGGCAATGTCTTACATACCCCTCCCGATTTCGCGTTAATTGGAGAACTTATTGAGAAACTCTGTGTATTTGCAAATAATGACGGCGGGCAATTCATCCACCCAGTAATTAAAGGCATTATCCTGCATTTCCTGATAGGATACATACATCCGTTCAATGATGGAAACGGCCGATGTGCACGAAGTATTTTTTATTGGTACATGCTTCGGAAGGATTACTGGCTTTTCGAATATATGGCAGTATCCAGAGTGATAAAAGATACGAAAGACCAATATAAACTTGCATATCAATATACTGAAAGCGATGGAAATGATCTCACATATTTTATCCGCTACAATCTCGCCGCGGTAAAAACCGCAGTCGACAATATCCAGAGGTACATCGAGAAAAAGCAGAGAGAAAGCAAACAGGCGTTGACCATCCTTCAGAAGAGCGAAGGACTGAGCCTTCGCCAGGCGGAAATAATCAAATCCCTTATCAAAAACCCCGGTAAGCCAATCACGATCAAAGAGATCGTCGAGACATACCGCGTGGCTTATGGAACAGCGAGAAACGATCTCTTCCATCTCGAAGAACTGGGATATCTTGCGAAGCAGAAGTCGGGCAAGGAGTACATCTTTATATTCAGGGGTTTGAAAAAGTGACCCCCTATACACTTTCACCGAATCAGAAATCGAAGAGGACCACCCTTGTGTAGTTTGCCGGCCTCTGCTACACCGCCCTCTCCGACCCGGAGATGGCACCCGGAGAGCCGGCCGCAGAGCGCACCGATTACCACCTGCCCTTTCTCATCCGGTCAGGGATTTGCTCCGCACCATCAACCCGACCGCCCGGAGAGCGCCGTCGATGAGGCCGTCCTTAAACTCACCGCCCCCCTCTCCGCGTCGTTCATCGAGAACAACCATGTCTTTCACCGCTACCTGACCGGGATGCCGTCGGTCAGGTAGCGGGAGAACGGCGGGGTTTGGCGGCTGACTCGACGGTCAGCCGGGAATGACTGACCGGCAGGCGCGGGTGGTGGAAGCGCCCCGGAATATAAGCGGATGAATGCTCGGAGCCGGGGAGACGGTCTACTGGAAGTATTGCTTCAGGTTTGCCGGGCCTGGAGCGGCGGTGTAACTGTCGAAGTTGGTATCCAGCCAGACGATGACAGCAGGTGCTGTCAGCGAGAAAATGTCAGGATATTTCGAAAATCCAGCCCGTTCAGGGAAATTTATATGAAGGAAAACGATGAATAGAACCTGTCACAGACGTATCGAGGTAACTGTATGCCGACGAGCAAGAAACAGATGGAGAAGTTAAACAAAGCAAAGAAGGCCAAGGCAGAAGAACTCGCGCAGCAGGCGGCTGCCGGTAGCCAGGCTGCCAAGAAAAAACTCAAGAAACTCGAGAAAAAGATTAAGTGAGCCGCCTGAACGTTCCAATTGTTTTCATTCTTTCTTTTAAGGGCTGATGCAACGAATATCTGTGCGAGCAGGCGTCCCCTTCCTTCCGGCAAAGGTTTCCGGGACGACCTCAGTAACAGGGCCCAATTGTTCGGTCCGTATTGCAGATATGTACTCAATTGGTCGAAGGCTCAATGTAATTCAGCGCGATTTTTCGTATGAAAATGACTCCCCGATATTTTCATCTGGTATGTCTGTGGCCCCACGGGCATCATGTAAATTTTTATCGATGAACTCATCCCAAAAAGATCTATGAATGTTCTGTACACCCTTATCGGAGCACGCACCTCCGAAGTTTCTCTCCTCTGAACGATATCCAGGACAG
>NZ_DANC01000015.1:12079-58336 GCF_002499755.1 Methanoculleus sp. UBA291
GAACTCATCCCAAAAAGATCTATGAATGTTCTGTACACCCTTATCGGAGCACGCACCTCCGAAGTTTCTCTCCTCTGAACGATATCCAGGACAGGGAGAGTGAAACGGCTTCCTATTGGCTATCGCCATGTGGGGGAGGGTCCGGGAGGGGGTGCCCCCCTTCCGGCAAAGGCATTTTGGGATGCCCTCGATATATCACGTGGCGTTAACTTCTATAGTTTCACATGGATCAGTCCAATTTTATAGTGCAGTTGTCCGAAAGCCTCATGGCGCCATGTCAGCCCCCAGGTTCGACAGATGAGGGTCACTTTGAAGATGGAAATGGCACTGAGAGTATGGGCATTCAAGACTTATAATCCTGAAAATGCGAGGGGAGGGATTCGAACCCGCGAACTCCTTCGAGAGTCGATCTTGAGTCGACCGCCGTTGACCGCTTGGCTACCCTCGCGCCTGTACTTCTTGAACGCACTGGGTAATGAGCTTATGGCCCCTGCCCCGCCGCCTCGTCCGGCACCTGCCGCCGGACGAAGACCCCGACCCGCTCGATCGCCGCCGCACCCTCCGGGAGGACGGCGGCAAACGCCTGCCAGCAGTGGAACATTCCCTCCGCACAGTCGAACGTGACGGAGACACCCTGGAGTTGCGCCGTGCTCACGAACGCTGTAATCCCGTCGATCAGAACCTCCCCGCTCCCCGCCTGCACGAGAAGCGGCGGCAGGCCGTCGAGGTCCGCGTAGAGCGGTGAAGCCAGCGGATCGTCGGGGTCGTGACCGGCGAGGTAGTCGTTCCGCATCGCCGCAAGCCGCTCCGGCCCGAACCAATCGCTATCCCGGTTGAAGATGACCGACTCACCGAGGAAGAGCATATCGACCGCCGGAGAGAGCAGGACCGCCGCCGCCGGCATCGGAAGCCCGGCGTCGAGGGCGGAGAGAAGCATCGAGAGGACGAGCGTCCCCCCGGCCGAGATCCCGACCGGCACCACCCGCGCCGGGTCGCAGCCCTCCGTGAGCAGGTGGCGGTAGGCGGAAAGGCAGTCCTCCACCGCCGCCGGGAAGGGGTGCTCCGGCGCGAGCCGGTAGTCGACCGAGACGACCTCGCCTCTCGCGGCATCCGCGAGGCGGGCGCAGAGGTCGAGGTGATCGGCCGTCGACCCTCCGGTAAACCCCCCGCCGTGGAAGAAGAGCAGGGTCCGGTCTGGCCGGGACGCGGACGTCGTCACCCGGTATGCAGGGATGCCCGGCACCCGCTCGACGCCGGGCCGCCGGCGGTCGGCCGGGAGGGAGACGCCCCGCTTGAGGGTCGCAAGGACCTCCGCAGACGAGAGCGTAGCAGCCGCCATCCCCGCCTCACATGAAGTCCGCAAGCCCGAGTTGCCGTTTCGGGGGCTCGCCGAAAGTCGACTCGATCTGCATGGAGAGCACCGCCACCCGCTGCTTCGTGTACTCCGACACCGCATAGTTCTCGCAGATGTTGCGCGACATCTCCAGGTACTTCTTCACCGACCCCTCGTGGACCGTGGGGATGACGTTCCCGCCGCAGCGGGTGCACTTCCCGGCAAGCGGCATCCGCCGGAATTTCGCATTGCACTTCATGCACCGCACCTTCTGCTTCGAGAACGCATTGAGGTTGCCCTGGAGGTCCCGGATGAAGTGGGTGTTCAAGACCCGCTCCGCGACGTCGTCGGCATCCACCGCCCGGATCTTCTTTGCGAGGTCGAGTTCGGCCTCGAGTTTATCGAGCATCGACCCGAGCTTCGTGTAGGTGGACTCGAGCGGCCCTGCGGAGATGTTCGAAGTCGGTGTGGTAAAGAGGAAACCCTCGAACTGGGCCGGGGTCCCGAGCCGCCGCTCCACCCGGTCGACGAACGCATCGAGGTCTTTTGGGTGAGCGTAGGCGAGGCAGCCGTTGTAGACCTCGATGGGGTAGTGGTCGCAGACGTCGACGTTGAGGCTCTCCTTATCGACCTCCGCCGGGTCGATCCGGGTGGTCAGCACGAGCGGCGCGTCCATCGTCCCGCCCCGCGTCTCGGGGAGATAGGATCGGGAGAAGTTGATCAGCCCGTCGAGAAGAAGCATTACGCAGTCCTCGTCGCCGTCGCACTGCCCGCAGAAGATCCCGTCCGCAACCAGGGTGTGATTGTCCGCGACCGTGAGACAGTAGACCCGGTCGTCGAGCGTCCGGACGGTCTCGCAGACGACGACCTCGTCGCTGACGACGAGCCCTCCCTCCTCCGTCGGGACGCGGTCCCCGACCTTCACCTCGAGCGCCCGGATCTTCCGGAGGTAATCGGTCTCCCAGACCAGCATCGCGTGGTCGGGGGTGACCGAGAGGATCTTCCCCCGCCTCGTCTCAAACCGGATGAGGTGCGCCGGGGCCCGGTGAACCGAGACGGCGGTGACCCGCTTCATGCTCACCTTCCCCTGCGGATCGATGCTTCGGACGTAGAACGGCTGTCGGGGGTCGGAGTAGAACGTCCCCACATGGTCGAAATGGGGGTTTGCGAGATTGAAGTTCTCCACCACGAACTGCCGGATTGGCACCGTCGCCCACTGCCGGCCGTCGAAGACGGAGATCGCCGTATCGCCCGCAAAACAGTTCCGCCGTTTCGCCGCGTGGAAGAACGGGTGGCCGTAACCGACCGGCGCCTTCGAGAATCCGATCAGCCGGGCGAGAACTCCGGCGCTCGTGTGCGGGGCAAGCCCTATCAGGAGCTGTCCCACGAGGTCGAGCGGCTTTTCCGCCCGGTAGAACGGTTCAAGCCCGTAGACTTTCCTGAGAAGATCGTCGATGAACTTCGCCACCCGGACCAGCCACTCGCCGCAGTCTTCCGAGACCAGGATGTCCTGGTGGCGAAGTTCCAGCACCTGGTCGTCCGAGACGAGTTCCCGGCCGTAGGTGTCGTAGATGTAGCCGAGTTCCCGAAGCCGCTCGATCGGGACGCCGACCTCGTCGGGCCGGAAATGAGTCAGAGGAAGATCGATCATATCGTAACGGACAGTCCCGTCTTTGAAGACATAAAGGTTCTGCAACGCCCGGAGAATCCCTTTTTCGATTGGTTCCACCGGCCGTTCGCGGGATATCAGCCCTTTCACGCCCTTTAGGAGCGGGATCGCCGAGTCGCGCACCCCGAGACGCTCGAGCGCCGCCGCGTACTCGGACTTCACGTTGATCGAGACCTTCTGGAGGCAGACCGTCGGCACGTTGCACCGTGGGCACAGGTCCTTCCCGACGTCCAGCCCGCACTTCGGGCACCGGAAGACCGGGACCGTGTGCGCGCCGCACTCGCAGAGGTTCTTGTAGGTGAAGGTGCCGCAGGCGGGGCAGCGCCGCTCGCCGACCTCCACCTCGGCCACGCCGCCGTCCGTATTCGACCGGGGCTTCGAGGTGCAGACCGCCTGGAACGACCGGCGCGCACCCCCCCCGTCCCCGACGGGAAAGAGCGAGTGGGGCGGCGGTTTCATCTCCCGCGGCTTCGATTTCCCCGGCCGCCCCATCCGCCCGCCTATCCGGGTGCCCGCCCGTGAGCGGACCAGAAAACCCGAGAGGTGCATCACGAGGTCGAGAGAGTTCTCCAGCGGGGCATCCTGCCACACCGGCCTCTTCTCGAGTTGGAGCGTCAGCCCGAGGCAGGCGAGGAGCACCAGATGTTCGGGGAGCGCTATCCGGTCGCCGGAAAGGTGATGGGGCACCAGGAGTTCCTCGAGGATCGCCTTCACCTCCGGGGCGTTCGGCAGCGTCAGCACGCCGTCCTCGATCCTGCCGTCGGCACAGACCCGGTCCGCAAGGAGGGTGATATCGGCCGGGGCGACGTCGTCCCACATGTAGGTGTAGTCGGGGTGGAGGGGGGCTCCGTCGAGCGCGAACTCTATCGCCTCGAGTTCGTTCTCCGGGTGCCGCCTGCCCCCTTCGAGCATCCACCACTCCTCGCAGTAACTCGGGGGCATCAGCGGGTGGTTGTTCTCCATGAACTCGCCGAAACTGATCAGGATCTCGCCGTCGTCCAGGATCTCCTCCACCTGCCCCGCGATCTGCCGGGCCTCCGCCGCGTCGTCCACCCGCCGCACCTCCCCGCTCCGGAGTTTGACCGTCGGGCCCTGGATGGAGTCGACCGGCACGATCCCCGCCGCCTTTCCGGGCCGTTCGACCTTCATCTGGGTCCCTACCGCGAGGAAGTCCCCGAGGATGTGCATCGTCGCCGGGTTCAGGCCAGCGGCCGCAAACCCGGTATTCCGCGCCCGGCCTAGGCGCAGCCGGAACCCCCCTTTGCGCATAGGGTAGGAGAAGACCGGCCGGCCGCCGATAAGGTCCCGGATGTACTTGTCCTTGGGCTTGATCGCGGCGCCCGGGTCGTCGTCGTCGCTCTTCGGGCCGCCGCCGATCATCTCCTCGATCCAGTCCCAGCCCGCCATCTTCATCTTGCGGACGTTCTTTAAGACTTTCGGGGCTTTCAGGGCCAGCCCTTCCGCGACGACGAGCGCCATCCCGCCCCGGATGGTGTTCGTCTCCACCCGCTCCAGGTTCCGGTACCCGCTCACCTCCTGCTGCTCGGTCGGTTCGCCGTCGATGCAGACCGGGCAGTTCTCGATGATCGTCCGGAGTTCCTTCTCGCTCGGGAGGTACTGCAGGCTCATGATGTTGTTGTACTGCCGGATCTCCTCGATGTAGCGCTCCACCTCCTCGGGACGGGGGGTGTAGCGGTTGATCCCGAGCGCCTGCCGGACGTAGTCCCCCACCAGCACCGAGAGCGCCTGCGCCGTCCCGCCGGCGCTCCGGATGGGGCCCGCGTAGTAGATCTTTAGGTAATCGGTCCCGTCGTCGTTCTTCCCGAGGCTGACCTTTGCAATCCCCTCGGTCGGGGCGGCCACCACGCCCTCGGTCAAGAGCGCCATCGCTCCCCGGATGGCGTGGTCGAGGATCTCCTCGGTCGTGGTCTCGCCGAACTTCCGTGCCACAAAATCGTCGCCGATGCGGAGCGCCGCCTCTTCCCGGGACATCTGCTGTTCAAGCTCCCGGATCCTGGCTGCGATCCCCCGATAGCCGAGGAGCGCCTCCACGCGGTCGGCGAGGTCGCTGGCTATCGGGATCTCGATCTCCGTCGTCGGGTCGAGACCGCGTGTCCGTGCGGCTGCGGCGATCTGCATCGCGATCTCGAGCCCTGCCCCAAGTTCGTCGAAGTAGCGGGCGGTGGCGGGTGAGACCTCCATGTATGGAGTATGGGGCCTTCACGCATTTAGAGTCCTCGTTTTCCGACGAGGAACCCCCGATTCACTTCTTCCCGGATTGGTCGGTTTCAAGTGCCCTGGTGAGCGGTCCGGCGCCCGCCTCTCCCATCTTCCACAGGAGAAGCGCGGCGCGCTCCTGCGTCTCCAGGTCCGGGCTACGCAGCAGGCGGAGGAGGGGCTCCACCGCCGGTTCGCCGATCCCGCATATAGCCATCGCGGCGAACGGCTGGAGGTCAGGGTCGGCGCTCTCGATGACCGCGATGAGGGGTCCGACGGCCGGCTCCCCGATCCCGGTCAGGGCTGCCGCGGCGTAGCGCCGGAAGTCCCGGTCCTTTCCCGTACGCATCGCCGCGATGAGGGGCTCCACCGCCTGAACACCAATCTTCACCAGCGCGCGGGCGGCGTACCACCGGATATCGTTGTCGCCGTCGAGCATTGCGGCTATGAGCGGCCCGACCGCCGTCTCTCCCATCGTCCCGAGTTCGGCGGTCGCCGCCCGGCGCACCGCGAGGGGGCCGCGCCGGAGGTCGGCGACGAGTTCATCGATCCGGGTCTCGTCAGTCATAGCGTTCAGGTGCTCTCTTGCAGGTGTTATGTCTTCCTGATGCTGCCGAGCGCCTTCCGGGCGGCCCGGCGCACCTCCTCCC
This sequence comes from Methanoculleus sp. UBA291, assembly GCF_002499755.1. Taxonomy (NCBI): domain Archaea; kingdom Methanobacteriati; phylum Methanobacteriota; class Methanomicrobia; order Methanomicrobiales; family Methanomicrobiaceae; genus Methanoculleus; species Methanoculleus sp. UBA291. Next base: position 17,949 of record NZ_DANC01000015.1, read on the forward strand.
GCTCATCGCCGAACGCCCTGATCAGGGCATCGACCGAACCCGGGTCGTCGATCCCCGAAAGACCCACCGCCGCTCCTTCGCGGACGCGCCAGTCGTCGTCACCGAGCGCCGCAATAAGCGAGGCAACGGCAGGTCTTCCGATCCGGACGAGGGCATCCATCGCTCCCTGCCGGAGTTCAGCGTCGTCCGTCCGGAGCGCCGAAATAAGGGCGGGGACCGCAGGTTCGCCGATGTCGCCGAGCGCACTTGCAGCACGCTGCCGCACCCCTCCTTCGGGGTCCCGGAGAAGACCGATGAGGGCTGTAACGGCATTTTCTCCCCCGATCTTCCCGAGTGCGAGGGCCGCACCCCGGCGGATGCTCCCGCTTCCGGCGTGAAGGCTCGCGATGAGGTCGTCTCGCGCAGGTTCGCCGATAGCCCCGAGCGCGAGGGCCGCCCTGCTCCGGACGTAGGCGTCTTCATCGTCAAGCGCCCTCATCAGCGCCGGAATTACCACAGGTTCGCCGATATCGCCGAGAGCGACCGCAGCCATCCATCGGGCATCGACGTCTTCGCTCTTCAGGCTCTCCGTGAGCGGCCCGACGGCCGGGGAGCCCAATTTCCCGAGCGCTTCCACAGCCTTCCAGCGAACACCGCTCTCCGGGTCGGAAAGGAGGGCGGCGAGCGGTCCGACTGCGGCGGGATCGCCGATATCGCCGAGGCAGCCGGCCGCCCGGTAGCGGGTATCCGGGTCCCGACTCGAGAGCCGGGCGATCAACCTTCGTGTACTCCGGTCGCATGCGGGCGCTCCGGAACCGGGCTCGCCTATCCGGAGGTGCAGGCCGCCGGGACGCCCCCCCGCGAGTTCGAAGAGATATCCGAGGAGATAGGCGATGAGGACAAGGGTCCCCGCGCCCACGAGGATACCCGGCCCCGGGGAGCCGGAGAGAGCGTATTCTATAACGGTATAGAGCGCTGCGAGCAGAACCCCCGGATAGACTGCACGCCTTCGGTACCGGAATGCGGCGAAGATGAGTGCCAGGTAGAAGAGAGGGGTATACGCACCGCCGGCGCCAACGACGAAGCCCAGGAGAACGGCAAGCACCGTGGCAAAAGCAATGATCGCAAGCCTGCTCCGTACCCGCTTATCCGGCAGACCTGCAGAACTCATTTCTGAAGAGTGAGTGCGGGCCGCACCCATAAAGAGTTTGCGCGGCGGGGTTCTCCCCTCACCGCGAGCGTGCAGTCGCCGCTTTTGTCGCTTCGCCGCCGGCCTCCTCGAGTTTTGCAAGCGATGCCTTGATGAATGCGGGGATGTCGTCCGGCATCCTGCTTGATACCAGGTTCCCGTCGATCACCACATCCCGGTCGATGTACTCCGCGCCGGCGTTTTTGATGTCCTGGACAACGGATTTCCAGCCGGTCACCTTCCGCCCCTCGAGCACCTGTGCGGTGATCAGGAGCTGGGGCGCGTGGCATATGATGAAGACCGGCTTTCCGCTCTGAACGAACCGGCGCACAAACTCGACGGGTGCATCGTAAGCCCGGAGTCTGTCGGGCGAGTAGCCGCCCGGTATGAAGAGCGCATCGAAATCGTCCACTGATATATCCGCTGCCGCCCGGTCGATCGCGACCGGTGTCCGGTCCTTCTTCCCGTGGACGGTCTCGCCCTCGGTGAGGCCGACGTGGACGAGGTCGTGGCCGGCCTTCCGGAACGCTTCCGCGGGCTGCGTGTACTCGACATCCTCAAACATATCCGTGATCAGGACTGCTATTCTACTCATTTCCGTCTCTCCCGGGCCGGGTTTCCGGCCCGATCTCCGATCCTGGTCGGGAGATATAATGATGTCGGAAGAGCGGCAGGTCCGGTAATTCTCGGCCTATCGTTCAGGCTCCTGTGGCATTTTCGTGAATACCGTAGGCGAGTTCTCTAGCTTTTTATATCCCGATGCAGAACCGGAAATATATGACCACATCGGATCGGGACCCGAAAGAGGCTCCGCCTGTACAGGGAGGGACTCCGCCCGAATGGCACAGCCTCTCTACGGAGGCGATCCGGCAAAAACTCGGCACCGGGCCGTCGGGCTTAAGCGCGAACGAGGCCTGGATGAGGCTGGAGCGATACGGGGAGAACGTCCTCCGGGAAGAGGCGCGGGAGACGCCTCTCCAGGTCTTTCTGCGGCAGTTCAGGAGCGTCCTCATCATCATCCTGCTCATCGCCGCGGGGGTCTCGTTCTTTGTCGGCGCGATACTCGACGCCGCCGCCATCCTCATCATCGTCGTCTTAAACGCGGCCTTCGGCTTCACCCAGGAGTGGCAGGCCGGGGAGGCGATTGCGGCGTTGAAGAAGATGCTCGTCCAGCAGGCCGTGGTCATCCGCGACGGAAGGCAGCAGGAGGTCGATGCCGCCCGGATCGTTCCCGGCGATCTGGTCGTCCTCGAGATGGGAGAACAGGTGCCTGCCGACCTCTTCATCGTCGAGGCAACCTCGCTTGAGGTGGACGAGGCGCCGCTGACGGGCGAGTCGTCGCCCGTGGATAAGGCGCCGGGCCCGCTCCCTCCCGAGACCAGCCTTGCCGAGCGGAGCAACATGGCGTTTGCGGGCACGACGGTGGTCAACGGGCGGGGGCGCGGGGTGGTCGTCGCCACCGGGATGACGACGGAGTTCGGGCGGATCGCCGGTCTATCCCAGCGGGTCAGGGACGAAACAACCCCTCTCTCCCGACAGATGGACCGCCTGGGCCGCGACCTGGGGGTTATTGCCGTCGGTATAGCCGTGCTCGCGGTCATCGTCGGCCTCCTGCAGCAGCGGGGTCTCCTGGAGATGTTCCTTGTCGGCGTCTCGCTCGCGGTGGCGGTGATCCCGGAGGGGCTCCCGGCGGTCGTGACGCTGACGCTCGCGCTCGGCGTCAAGAGCATGATGCGGAGGAACTGCCTGATCCGCCGACTCCCTGCATCGGAGACCCTCGGCGCGGTCTCGGTGATCTGCACGGACAAGACCGGGACGCTCACCAAAAACGAGATGACGGTCGTCCGGGTGAGGACGCCGGACGCGGAGGTGACGGTGACCGGGACCGGCTATGCCCCGGAAGGCGGTTTCCTCCGCGGGGATGACCCCATCGACCCTCTTGCGGACCCGGGACTCGGGCAGTTCCTGCGCACCGTTCTCCTCTGCAACCACGCGGTTCTCGCCGGCGACGGGGAGAAGGGGTGGCGTGTCCTCGGAACGCCGACCGAGGGGGCGCTCGTGGTCGCGGCGTCAAAAGCCGGGCTCTCCCGCGAGGGTGGCCCGGAGGCGGAGGAGGAGTTTTCGTTCAACTCCGCCCGGAAGCGGATGACGATCATCTACCGGGAAGAAGAGGGGGATGTCGCCTACGTGAAGGGGGCGCCGGAGGTCCTTCTCGCCCGTTCGTCCCGGCTGCTCCTCGGCGGATCGGTGGTGCCGCTCACCGAAGACCGTCGCGAAGAGGTCCTCGCGGAGATCGGGGAGTACGCATCCGGCGGACTCCGGGTGCTCGGGGCGGCGTACCGGCCGCTCCCGGACGGGGCCGAACGGACCGCGGAGACCGTGGAGGAGGACCTGATCTTCCTCGGATTTGCCGGGATCGTCGACCCCCCGCGGCCCGAAGCAGCGGAGGCGATCCGGCTCTGCAGGAGTGCGGGGATCGATGTGATCATGATCACAGGGGACAACCCGCTGACCGCCTCCGCCGTCGCCCGCGGTCTCGGCCTCTCCGGCGAGGGGGCGCTGACCGGGGCCGATCTCGACAGGCTGACCGACGACGAACTCAAGGGCCGCCTCCGGACGACAAAGGTCCTCTCCCGGGTCACCGCGGAGCATAAACTCCGGGTGATCGATATCCTCTCCCGGGAGCGGTCGGTCATCGCCATGACCGGCGACGGCGTCAACGATGCCCCTGCGTTGAAGAAGGCGAGCATCGGAATAGCCATGGGGATCAAGGGGACGGATGCGGCCAAAGAGTCGAGCGACATGGTACTCGTGGACGACAACTTTGCAAGCATCGTCGCCGGCGTCGAGGAGGGGAGGCGGGAGTACGACAACATCGCCCGGTTCACGCGGTATCTCCTCTCCTCCAACGTCGGAGAACTCGTCGCGATCGTCGGCGGGCTGCTCCTCGGCCTGCCGCTGATCCTCATCCCGATCCAGATCCTCTGGATCAACCTGGTCACCGACGGCCTCACCGCCATCGCGCTCGGCTTCGAGCCCGCCGAGCCGGACGTCATGCGGCGGCGGCCGAGGGACCCGACGGAGCCCCTGCTCACGCGGAACGCTCTCCTCGTCATCCTCATATTAGGGATATGGCTCGGTCTCCTGACTATCTACGTCTTCTCCGGGCTCTATACGGTGGACCTCGAACGGGCACGGACGATGGCTTTTTCCGGCCTCATCATCTTCGAGCTCTACAACGTGCTGAACTTCCGGTCGTTCCGGTTCCCGCTCCACCGGATCGGTGTCTTCTCGAACCCGACCCTGTTCCTCGCGATCCTCGGGACCCTTGCCCTTCAGGTGCTGGTGGTCTACGTCCCGTTCCTGCAGCCCTTCCTCGGGACCGCGCCGCTGACCCCCGGTGACTGGGGTCTGCTCGCCCTGCTCGGCCTGCCGGTGCTGGTTGCCGGGGAGGTCTACAAGATTCTCCGTTCCCGGGTGGAGAAGGACGCTCCGGGTTCGGGAGAGTCCCCGGAGACGGGGTAATCAGACAGCAGAACCGCAACGGTTATCCCTTATGAAAGGTAATAGCCCTATTATCCTCCGGGCACAGTATGGGGGCCGGGATACGACGTCAATCGAACTTCCCGGCCCCCGCGGGATACCGGGGGTATCGCCGGTTGAGACTTCGACATCGCTCCCCATAACATTTCTGTGCATTTCTCTGGATCGTCGTTGCAGCCGCGGTCAGTTCAATTCATGACTGCCGGTTCTATTTTCGGCGCCAGGGAAATGCGGCTCAGTTCCCGACCTCCGTACCCCCGCCTCCCGGGAGAGACGCATTAACCAGAGCGTTCAGGTGCTCGAGCCCCCGTTCCGACTCATACGCCACCACCTGCGGACTGCCGTCCTCTCTGAGTGCGTCGGTGATCACAAACAACAGGTCGTCGTCAGCAGACGGTTCGGAATCGTGCAGCCCGAAGATCGCACTCTGCAGCGTGATCGTTTCAGATCTTGTCTTCTCGCTATTCTCGCCGACATGATACGAGTGCACAAGTTCCGTCGGTTCCAGAAGGGTGAGTACAACGTACGTATCCTCTTCTTCGTCCATACGGTTCGAGAGGTCCTCCCGGGAGACGTACATCTCAACAGGCGGCGTCAGGTTATGGAGGACCGCCAGACACTCCTCATAGAGGGGCCCAAACCGATCATCTCCTTCTGCGATCCGCACCTCTTCCTCTGCGGTATGGATGAGAACTACCGTTCCTTCCTCCGACGAAAGAGGGGCGTAGTGAAGGAGAACGACGGCAGAGAGAAGGACGATGAGCACGAGGGAGATGAGAAAGTATCGTTTGTTCATGATCCTCACGGGGCCAGGGCGATCAGGTTCTGGCTCTCTTTTTTGCGCCTCAACCTGTCCCCGGTTCCCTCGCTTCCTCTCTCGCCACCCGGATCGCATAATCGATGGCGTTCCAGTTGATCAGAACCGTCCTGTTGTGCATCACGGTGCCGTTCAGCGCCTCGTTTTCGGGTGTGAGGTTGCGCACCCAGATCTCGATTTCCGTGGGCGATGTCACGAAACCTGATATCTGCAATTCGGGATGGTCCTTCTGGAATTGCACCAGTTCAGCCCCAAGCTGCTCAAACTCTTTCTTATACTCTTTCTCATACTCGGGATCATGGATGACCGTAAAGGTCCAGCCGCCGACCTGTTTCCCTTGAATGGCCTTTACCTTCTTTTCATCCTGTATAGAGAACGCGCGGATGATGACCAGTTTGTCTTCTGAGTCAAATTCCCAGCGCATTATGATAAATTCTCTGTTTTTATAGGGTCGGAGATGTTCTATCTCCTCTCTCACCTCCTCCGGCAACTCTTCCGCCGTCATATTCGCCTCTTTCAGCGCTTGCCTTACGTCTTCAGGCACATAATATTCCTGAACGACGTTAAAGGTCCAACCGGCGACCTCTCTGCCCTGAACGGCCTTCACTTCTTTTTCATGCTTTTCATCCCGGGAAAAGTACGTATGGACGATGACCTGGTTGTTTTGCGGGTCAAGTTCCCACGTTCGTATATCCGCAAGTTGCACTCTATCCATTTCCTCTTTTACTTCCTCGGGCAACTCCTCCAGCGTCATATTCGCCTCTTTCAGTGCTCGTTTCATGAGTTCGGGAACATAGGGTTCCCAGACGACGTTAAAGGTCCAGCCGCCGACCTGTCTGCCCGAAACGGCACTCAACTCCTTTTCGTGCTGTTCATTCTGTGAGAGGGACGCATGGATGACGACCTGTTTGGTTTGAGAATCAAACTCCCACTTTTCGATAATGTCCTCGAATGACACGATGTTTTTCAGTTCTTCTGTTACGTCGTCGGGTAATTCATCCGGCGTCATATTTGCCTCTTTCAGCACTCGCTCCACGGTCCTAGACCTATACCAGGACGCATGGATCTCCTGGGCACGCTCCCAGATCCCTTTCGATGTCATATTCTTAACTTCCGGTACTTCTTCAGATACCTTGTTCAGCGTTGTATTCCGGTTTATACCCCCGGGCGGGTTCGACTCTGTCGGCGACCCCGCCGGCGTCACGTTTCCGGTCTCCAGACGGTTGTCCCCGTCAGGAAGGTGCACTGCCACGATCAGCGCTCCTGCGCAACAGACGATTGCAAGTACAATGATGATCCGTGGGGTCGCTTTTGTCATTTACTCCCCCCTCAACCCTTGGTTACATTTCCTTTTGCGTCGATCAAAAACGTCACCTCGGGCTTTGTCTTGTGGTTAAGGAGACCACAATGAAATACTCCGATTACTTCGTAGATCGTCACCTTCGTCGCCTCCGTTTCCGTCCCATAGGGCATGTGCTTCCAGTCCCCGGGTTTGATGTTCAGTTCGGTAAACTGGTAGAACTTCCAGCTGGAGAACTCATCCGCATTGCCTCCCAAGAACTCGGCGCAGACCGCATGGCTAAGTCCTTGTTCGCTATTCTTGACGCGCGCCATGTAGAAATCCCGGTCGAAGGTCCCCTCGATGTAACAGTGCTCGGGGCAACCTTCCCTCTCCATCCAGTAGCAGCCCGCCAGTATCTGGATATGTTCGAGGCATTTCCGGGTCCGGGCATACCGCATCGTCACGTTTTCCAGGCATTCAGCGCTGTACCAGGAGCCCGAGCCGCCCCCGCAGTCGGGAAGCCCGTGGCGGTAACGCCCGATCATGAAGGGCAGATACGCGCCTGCCGACGAGTGGCAGTCCCCATCCCGGGGGACGTGCCGGTGAACGGCAGAGATTTGAGTATCGCCCTGACATGGCGGATCTTTTTTCTGTGTCATTTTTTGTTCCTCCGGTTTTTCGGAAAAGTACCCGGGGGAACTCCAGACCACAACGGTTATTCCTGATGGGAACCAACGGCTTTAGTGCCCTCCGGGCACAGTATGGGAGCCGGGATACGACGCCAATCGAACTTCCCGGTCCCCGCGGGATACCGCATGCGGTATCGCCGATCGAGACGTCAACGTTCTCCCATATACCTTTTCTGTGTCAAACATTGAACTGTCACGGCGGTACCCGGGCCGTCGCATTCTCCCGATACGCCCTCGTTGTTCCATCTCCCGGCGGTGCGGCCGATCTCCAGTGGAAATATATCTCGATCCCTGGATCGCGGGTATGGATGAGTACTCCGCTAAGATCCCTGCATACCTTCCCTGGATATCGAAATCCAGGAGTATCGTCGGCACGCCCCCGGTGCGGCCCCTCCAGATGGTGAAAAGTGCGCGCAAGAGAGGGGCCGCCGCATGCCGCGAGTGTGTGTCGACACCGCGTCACCCCGTTTGTCTCATCTCGACCGCAACGATTCGGCTCGAAGACATCAGCCGGGACGGCCGCGGGAGGCACGGTCTTCCTTTTGAAGATGAACCGTCTTCTTTCGTGAACCGGCCGGGATACATGCCCGTCGGCGGAATCCGGGACCGCGCCTCATGATTTTTTACACTTGGTGTCTCCTCGGCGCCCCACGCCCTCCGACCCATTCTTCAGGCGCCGGGCCCGATTCCTGAAAATAGGGGAGAATCGCATCCATATCCACGTGCTCCTCAAAGTGCCGCGCGAGGTCGTCGTAGGCCGCGGCGGCCCCGAGGGCGCCGGCGTCGGCGTTCGGAATCGGCTCGAACGGCACGCCCCGTTTCTCCGAGAGATAGACGAGGAGAGCGTTTACCGCGCAGGAGTTCTGGAAGAGGCCGTGCATGTAGGTCCCGAAGACCAGGCCGTCGGGAGTCGCGGCCCCCTCCCCGGCGAATGCCTCAGGGAGACCTCCGCGCTCCGTCTCGCCCATGTGGATCTCGTAGCCGTCCACCTCTCCCATCCGGGAAAGGATGGGGCCGGGACCGGCCGCCCGACGCCGGACCTGCACCGTCGTCTTGCGGTAGCCGGTAAATGCGGTGGCGACGTCGAGGAGCCCGAACCCCGGGTACTCGGCGGCGGTCCCCGACTCGATACCGGCGTCGACGATCCGTCTCCCGAGCATCTGATAGCCGCCGCAGATGCCGATGATCGGGACCCCCCGCTCCCTGGCGAGCCGGAGTTCGTCTCCCGTTCCGGCCCGGTTGAGCACGGCGAGGTCCTCCACAGTGTTCTTCGTCCCGGGGAGGATGATGCAGTCGTAGCCCGCAAGCGATGCACCGGGCCGGACGTAGTCCGTCGAGGCGTACTCTTCGAGGACCTCAAAGTCGGTGAAGTTCGAGATCCTGGGGAGACGGACGATGGCGATCCTGATCGGCCGTTCGGTCGTCCGATGCCCCTTGTCGGCGATCGAGAGCGAGTCCTCGCTCGGGAGGGAGATCTCTATGTAAGGCACCACCCCGAACACCCGGACCCCCGTGAGTTCTTCGAGTTTTTCAACGCCCGATGCGAAGAGCCCGACATCCCCCCGGAATTTGTTGACGATGACCCCGACGACAAGAGGCCGGATATCCTCCGGGAGGAGGGCGAGCGTCCCGTAGACCTGGGCAAAGACCCCGCCCCGCTCGATATCGGCGACAAGGACGATGGGGAGACGGAGAGACCGGGCAAGCCTGATGTTTGCGATGTCGCGGTCGTAGAGGTTCACCTCCGCCGCCCCGCCGGCCCCCTCCACCACCACGTGGCCGTAGCGTTGCCGCACCCGTTCGAACGCGGCGACGGCCTCCGAAAGGAGCATATCCGTCTCGGCGTAGTAGTCCCGGATCTGCACATCCTTATAGGGCCGACCGAGCAGCACCACCTGTGAGGTCTGATCTCCTTTCGGTTTCAAGAGGATCGGGTTCATATCGGCCGAGGGTTCGACTCCTGCCGCGAAGGCCTGGACGGCCTGGGCGATCCCGATCTCGCTTCCGTCGGCCGTAACATATGAGTTGAGACTCATGTTCTGGGACTTGAACGGCGCAACCGGAATTCCGCGTCGGTAGAGCGCACGGCAGAGTGCCGCCACGGTTACGCTCTTGCCTACGTGAGATGCGGTTCCGAGCACAATAAGAGACATTGTCGGCAGGAGAGTTGGGCACGTCGGGTTATTAAGGGCGGGGTTTCATGACGTGTCGTGGAGTGGTCCTCTTCCCTAGGCCCGCAACCCGGGTGGCTTGGATATCACCGTCCCCCTGTATCGGAGCCGGCGGCACGGTATTCTCACTGGGATGCGATCTCTTGCGATGTTGACGGATGACCATGCCAAATAATATATAACGAGAGCTGAAAGATACTGGTAATGAACGGTGGGATATGTCCGACTTGCGGACTGCCAAAGGAACTGTGTATCTGTGAAGAAGTCGCGAAGGAACAGCAGAGAATCAGCGTAAAGATTAACAAGCGGCGCTACGGAAAAGAAGTTACGGTCATCGAGGGTCTCGACCCCTACGACATCGACCTTGAAGACCTCTCGAAGTTCCTGAAAGCGAAATTGGCCTGTGGCGGCACGGTCAAGGATTCCTCGATCGAGCTGCAGGGCAACCATCGCGAGCGAGTGAAGGATCTGCTTGCTCAGAAAGGATACAACATGGAAAATATCAGTTGACCCCGGTTATTCTTCCCGGAATGATCGGGTACTTCTTTTTTTGCCTGATTGGAGGCGGTTGCATGGAAAGCGCATGCGGCCCCGCCGAAAGGGGACGGCAGACACTATAATTTGCAGGGCGGATACAACTATCACGGGATGTTGATGATCAATGGTGATGAGATGTTCGTTTGCGCTCGATCCCGACCTGATGGAGCAGATCGATCAGTTTGCCAGGGATCATGCGTTCGACCGGAACGAGGCGATCCTCGAACTGATTGAGGCCGGTCTTGCCTCCCGGCAGGACGGAGAGACGGTGCCGGTTCGGCAGCAGCGTTCGTTTGAAGAGTTTGACCGGCTTCAGCGCGAACTCGAAGACGTTAAAGAGGTTCTCACCGAACTCCGGAACGAGGTTCGGCTGGTCCATCATACGATTGAGACCGACTGGAACAAAGAGGCGAAGGGTGTTCCGTTCCAGACCAAGCACCCCTGGGAGTTCTGGCGGAAATAATCACTAACTGATGATATTCGCGATGTTCCGGAACCCCTCTCCGGAGACGTCGTCGCAGACGATCTCCTCGACCTTTGCCATATCGACATCGGGCGTGTCCCGGCACCGGCTGCAGTAGGCCCGTGCCGGTGACGTCACCTCTCTTCCGCCGACCATGACGCGAACGGAGTGGACGCAGAGCCTGCACCGGTCGATGGAGACCGCCTCCTGTTGTGTACACTGCACCCGGCCCCGGACAACCGGGAGGTGCCGGGGTTCACTCATAGACCTCGACCCGGTAGCCGGCACGGCCGAGAACCGTCGCGACCTCGGCCCGCCAGGCGACGTCGTCGTCGGTCGCGAGCGGCGCCACCCCCTCCTCCCAGCACCGGCGGAGCATGTCGTCCCCCGTGACGAGGCTCCTCCTCCCCTTCACTTTCCCGACCTCCCGTCCGTCCCCGGCAAAGATCCGCATGGTGCAACAGATGTAAGAGCGGCAGACCGACGGGCGGCTGTTATGGATGGTGCAGATGTATTTCTCCTTCTCCCCCGGGAGGCCCCGGAGGAACGGGCACCAGGACGGATGCTTGCGGCTCTCGGAGGTATCCCTGAAGGCATCGAGGAACCGCTCCTCGACCCGGGCGCGGAACGTGCCCCCGACGATCCGCTGCCGACAAAGGAAGTCCCGTCCGGAAAGCCTCTTCTCGACCTCGATGAGCTCGCCGCCGGCGTGCATGCAGCACTTTCCGCAGAGCGTACATTCGAATGTCGTCATCGTCTCTGTAACTCTTTGCCCAACGATGGATAAAGGTTGGGAAACGAAGGCTTTCGGTCGCCCAATAGGGTTAAATCGATACGCATACAATGGAGTGGCATGAAGGTGTGCATAATGTGCGGAGGGGAGGGCACGCGGCTCCGTCCCCTCACATTCGGGCGTCCCAAACCCTGTATTCCGATCGTCAATAAACCCTCGATCCAGCACCTGGTCTCACACCTCGCGAACCTCGGTTTCACCGACGTGGTCATCACGCTCGGCTACATGAGTGAAGCCATCGAGGAGGCCCTCGGGGACGGGTCGCTCTTCGGGGTCAACGTCACCTACGTCCACGAGAAAACGAAACTCGGGACGGCGGGGAGCGTTAAGAACGCCCAGAAATACCTTGAAGAACAGCCGTTTCTCGTCGTCGGCGGCGACCATGTGGTGGACCTGAACCTGCTCGAATTTTACCGCGAGCACCTCACCAACGACTCGATCACCACCATCGGGCTCATCAGCATCGATGACCCCACCGAGTACGGCATCGCCGAGATCGACGCGAACTACCAGATCAAGCGGTTCAAGGAAAAACCAAGCCCCGGCGAGATCTTCTCGAACCTCGCGAGCACCGGGATGTATGTCTGCAACCCCGATATTTTCGACCATATCCCGACCGGCGAGAAGTTCGATTTCGCCCGCAACCTCTTCCCGGAGTTGATGGAGGAGGGCTACGTCCTGAAGGCCTGGCTTGCCCGCGGCAACTGGTCCGACGTGGGGAGCCCGCGGTCGCTCCGCGAAGCGGAGCGGTGGAAGCTGCAGGACATCGGGTTCACGAACATCTCCGGCGATCTCTACATCAAGGGCGCCCGTGTCCTCGGCCCGGCGCAGATCGGGAGCTGCGTCTCGGTTGCGGCGAACTCCCGGGTGATCGGCCCGGTCTCGATCGGTGCCGGGACGATCATCGAGGAGAACGTCGTCATCGGGCCTTACACGAGCATCGGGGAGGGCTGCATCATCAAGAACAGCGCGAAGGTCTTCTCGTCGTCCATCTACAACCGGGTGGTGATCGGGAGAGACACCACCATCAGCGGGAGCATCATCGACAACGATACGTTCATCGGCAGCGGGTGCAACATCGAGCACGACACGGTCATCGGGCCGCACGTGGTGCTGAAGAGCGACGTGGTTGTCCATTCCGGGACCCGGCTCTGGCCGGAGGTGATCATCCCGGAGGGGACGGTTGTGAAAGAGCACGTCTTGAACGAGGACTACGATACGAGGACCGAGGGGTCGTAGGGTCCCGGATATCCCCGACCGGATCTCCTCCGGGTTCGCCCGGGTGCTTGTGGGAGTGTTCCCGGTGCACGATCCGGTTCCTGTTTTTTTACCCGCGGAGGCTGTTCCTTGAGGTTATTGTCACCCTTCCCACGATGTGCCGGGGAGTATGGGGTCGATTCCCCGCTTATAACTTGAGGTTCATGACGATGAGGTCCGAACCGTCGACTCCGTGGAGCATGACCGTGACATCCACCGGCGTGCCGTTGTTCGAGACCCCGGTCCCCGTCCCGACGGCCTGCGATCCTTCGACGGCGGAAAGCCCCCGGGCGGGTCGACCGTTGCGGCAAAGCCGCTCGCAGCGCATGCGGAAGCGTTGGAGACGTCGACTCCGTTCATGAAGACCGAGAACACCAGCAGTCCGCCGCCGACGGGACCGGCGATGAGCGAGGGGTAGAGCCATTCGCGATCGTTCAGTCTCTCCGCCCCGCCACTGCCATGACCGCGTAGACCGCCGCCGCCACTGCGGCAACAAAGCAGAATCCCAGGACCATCCGGGCGAGAAGGGAGAACCAGGGGGCGAGGGGCGGGTAAGGTTCCTGCCAGAGAAAGTGCATCGTCTGGAGCGGGAAGATGAGGATGCCGAAGATGAGAGTGCCCGAGACGAGGACGGCGCGAACAGGCCGCTTCAGGGGAAGACGGCGCCCGAGAAGAAGGTACGGCGCGATCACCCCGAGGCCGATGAGCGTGAGGGCCGGCAGAAATACCATGAGGCTTGGCAGGGCGTCGGGGAGAGGCGATACGCCGAAGTAATCCCATCCGGGAACGTAAAACGGCGGGAATACTACCTGTGTCGAACCGGTCAGGCAGACGGGGATGAGGGAGAGGAGCAGGAGGGCGGCGGCAGAAAGGAGCACTGCAACCGTGGATCGCCTTCTCCGGGCCTCCAGTTCGGTCCGCGCACCCGCAAAAAGGAGAGCGGCAGAGCAGCCGAAAAGGAGCGGCGTCAGGAGGAGGGTGCCGGCATACACGATTGTACGGGAGATATACAGGAGCGGCTCCGCATCCGGCATCCGGCTCACTTTTATGTCCTCGTCAAGCCCCTCTCCGGGAGCCCGGATCGCCGACGGGGAGAGCCGCTGTGCGATCAGCGCTTTCAGGGACCGGTCAGGGTCGGGACCCATGGCCTCTCCGTATGTCCCGTAGTAGACGATGAAGAAGTCGTTGCTCCTCCCGTCGTCAAACGGCCTCTCGTAGGTGAGGATGTAGCCCCTCGCGGTCTCGTTGACAAAGAGCCAGGCGGGGTACCCCCGCTCCGCATCGGAGCGTTCGAACCCGGCGGCAAGGAGGTGGTCGCCGAGATCGAGCGTCGCCTCCAGAGTCTCGCCGTGATCGGCCAGCGCTTCGAATAATGTCCTCTTCTCGTTTCTGAAGGTCCATTCGTCCCTGTACCATCGCTGATCGACGATGTACCGCTCCCCCGTTTCTTCCCGGGTGTACGTTCTGCAGGTCTCGGTTCCGGAAAGGGCAGGGAGGGATAAGGGACCGGTCGGGGAGGCATTCTCGTCGATGAGATAGGTGCCCTCAACCGTGTGGACGTCGGACCCTGCACGTTCACTGCCCCACATCCCGTGGGGAACAAACCAGTTCATCTTCTGTCCGGGGTCGGGGTAATCGTGACCCGCAACGAACAGCCCGGGTTCGAGGTACCCCGGGACGAACCAGACGAGGAGTATACAGAGGAGAAACAGTCCGAGAACATGGGCCTGCCGGGGCGGACGTCCGCTCCCCTTCAGGAGATGGTGGACGACCGGAGGGATGGAGAGCGCCACCGCCCCGGCAACTCCGAGGCAGAAGACGGAGATGGTCGAGAGGGGGAGGGAGAGCAGGGGGATGAGGGACGGAACGGAATCGATCGCAAAGATCGCCGCCGTCAGGTAGGGGAAGAGGAGGGTGCCGAGCGCGCCGCAGGCGACATATGGCCTCTTTATCGTGACGTACCGATCGATGAGGAGGATGGGTGCGATCGTCGCGAGAGACAGGAGGCTGATGCCCGAAAGAGAGATGACGGCGCTCATCAGGACGTCGACGGCGGGGGATACGCCGAAGTGCTCCCACCCGGGAACGTAAAACGGCAGTCCCATCTGCATCGATCCCCCGAGATAGGCGGGGATCATGTACAGCAGGAAGAGTGCGACGGCCAGGGCGGGCAGAGTGAATACCCGGACGCCCGCCCCGCCCCTCGTCTCCCTCACCAGCATGAAGAGGAGCGCCGTGGAGCACCCGAAGAGGACGGCCGCAAACAGATATACGCCGCCGTATCCGAAGACGAAGACCGGATGGGTGTTGCCACCGCCGAAGAGTTCCGGCGCGAGGGAGCCCGGGAGGAACCAGATGAGCGATATGCAGAGCAGGTACAGTCCGGCGATCACTGCACGGTGCGGCGGCCGCTTCCCGTGCAGATGCTCCGTCAGGTGATTGACGGCTTCTCTTGTTCCTTCCATGTTTTAAACTCCTGATCTGGCTTCTCTCGTCCATTCAGGCTCGTTGCCTGGTGCGTGGGCCCCCGCGCCTCCTGAGATTCCGATTTTCGATATCCCCAAGGGAGAGCTCAACGTTCGTCTATATACCTTTTATGTGCAGAAAAGCTACATGTCGGGCCTGCCGGATCGTCTCCTCACCCCAAATCGGCCCCATGGGCGTGAAAATGACGTCGCGCCGACAGTGGTTCCCGAATAGTGTGCGCGGCTTGTCCGGCAAAATCAGCCCCCATGGGCGCTAAAATGATGTCGCGCCGAACGACGAAAAACACAGTCCGATGAGCAGGGGCGCCTGCCCATTTCTTTTCACGGTTCCAGGCGGTCGCCCAATCTCTGCGATGGGTCGCCAGGCTGGCGATGTCGTGCTCGATCACGGATGCAGGCGGCGTTGCCGCCGGCGAACGAGTAACCCCGGAGCATACGGGCTTCTCGTTCTCCGGATACTCAGAGGTACGGTGCACTCATAAAGCAACACGGGAAACGGACACCTGACTTCTCGATAAGTTCAGTACGTGCATTATTTTTTACCTTCAACCTCGCGAAGATAAAGTTCTTTTCGGATCTGCTCTGGATACCATGATTCCCGAGGAGAATCCCCCGGGGGGAGGCCGGGCAAACAGCCCCGGCCGAGGACGGTTGTGACCCGGTGGGTGATCCGTGTCGGGACACCCGGCGGAACGAAGAGGATCTGCGTGATACGACTACGACTACGGCAGCCTCGGAATGAGCATCCGGTATAATAAGAGCGGCTCAGACGTTGGTGAGACGGTCAGCAAGGTGCACGTCACTCCGAACATCCTTGAGATCACCCATACCGGCGGCGAGATCGGGATGTGGAACCATGATTCGGGCATCATCAGCAACAACGCCGGCGACGTGACCTACACCCTGCGGTTCTACCGGGATATCGACACCGACAGCGACGGCATCCCCGACTGGCTCGAAGAGGCCGGCTGGTGGGACGGGTATGGGAACCAGCACTTCACCGACCCGAACAACGCTGATTCCGACGGCGACGGCCTGACCGACGGCGAGGAGCTCGGCCAGATGATCATGGTCGACGGGAAGATCTACTTCATCCTCGTGAGCGACCCGAACAGCGTCGACGGGGATGGGGACGGGATTGACGACATTGTCGAAATAAGGGAGACCGGCACCGATCCGCTGTCAAGGGATTCCGATCACGACGGTTTGACTGATTCATATGAACTTGCGAACGGAACCGATCCGTTCAACTCCGATACCGACGGTGACGGCTGGATTGATAGTCAGGACGGCGAACCGCTCGATGCCAGCACGCACGCATTTGACACGGCGCATATCGCGAAGGAGTTTGTGCTGGGCTTCACCCTGGGTAGTTACGGGGCCGAAAATCATGACAACCCCTACTATGAGTTGGGTTCATTGCTCAGTGGTATAGCTATCTTTGGCGATATCCGGGATGCCGGTATTGCCATCTCACAAGGTGACAAGCAGATGGCGCTTGTCTGTATCGTCGGCATCTGTCCGGTCGGCGGCGATGCAGGCAAGGTCATTGGCAAAATAACTCATATCGCCCTTCATGAGCCCCAAAAACTTCGGCACTGCGGCGTGTACGTCGCAAAGATCGTACGCGATCAAGCCGATGAAACCAGGAGAATTGCTGTTCTCGACGAGGTCTACAGTAACTCGGCCACGCTCCTGCGTACGAGTCACGGGGCACAGACGGACGAGCTAATCGAGATCATCGACCGGCAGGTCGACTTGAATGACGTCCGGCGTCTGGTTGATGACGAAGGGGCATCCTACACAGGAGTTCGGAATGCCGTCACCGCGAACGCGGATTTCTATCAGGTCAAAGGGCTCTATGAGGTGAAGCAGTACCATTCCTGGTCGAAGGGACCGTGGGCATCGCCGGAGGAAAACCTAAAAAAACATTTTAAGGACCATGGTAGACAATTTGGATTTAGCGGAGATCCGGAAAATGAGGCTGAAATGCAGGAGTACTTTAACCTGGCAGCGGATTTCGTGAAGAAACGGGACGGCAACGTGGAGGTCTATTACCAGACCGATAGGTGTAACCTGGCGATCTATGATCGGGCAAACAACTGGTTTGGGGTCGCGAATGAGATGGGAGAGATCCAGACGTTCTTTAAACCAGATGTTCCTACAGCGTACATCGACAGGCGCATAAATAACCATGAATTGATCAAATTAAACTGACGATGGAGTTAGCAAAGTGTCTGAGTCACCTGTTCAGAGATTGAAACGGTATTTCTCTTATTTCAGGAAGAGTATTGCCAGAACCAATACTTTTCTTGACGAGGTCGACGATCCGTGGGACTACCGTCCTTCCAGACTGTTTAAAGTACGTGTTGAGATAAAAGATCTCCTTTCTTCCCTGGAAGAAGAAGGCATCGAGATCTCGGACTATCGGGAACAGTTTACAACCTTGGATTCACAATGGGAAATGCTTGATAACATCTGGAGAACCCGGCCAGAGTTCAGAAGAGGCAAAGAGACTCCCCTGGAGTTGTTCGCTTCACAAGTAAAGTGGCGCTTAAAGTATTTCGAGGAGAGTGTCGATGAAATCAGGACATTCTTCGACAGGATCGAGGTCAATGGGAGGTTTCGTGCATCTTCTCCCTATTGGGAAAGAAGTGAGGTTAAGTACCTCCTCGCCTATCTTGAGGAGGCAGGCGCCGATGTGTCGGAGCATCGGGCACGATATACGATCCTGAACAGGACATGGGAGGAGACTGAGAGGCATCTCGGCAAGCCGCTCCGGGATGCGTTGATGGCGGAACTGCAATACGATCTTACGCGGCGGGATCTGGACTATTTTTTCGATCCATGTTTCGTAGATGAGACCGACAATGCCATCTTTTCCCGGACTTACATGGAGGTGCTCTTGACCGAGCTCCGCCGCGATCATGATCTCCGCGAGATCGATATCAAGGTTGTCACCCTCGATCGGATCATGCGTTTCAAGTATGAACGGGGACTCGATACCTTCGCCCCAGGGGATATCCGTTATATCGGGAGGCCGACATATCTCCCCCCCGATCCGTTCTGGTGGGTGCACCCCTCGCTCGTCCTCGCGCAACGCGGCCCCGGGCCCATCGACACCTCATCCCTCCACTTCGCCCGTCACGGCCCCGACTTCGGCCTTTCCGGGGAGTTGAACGACCGTGAGGGTGTGCAGAAGTACTTCGCGCAGGCCGCTCGCCTTGCGGCCCTGCGTGAGGGGGTCGAGGTCTACTACCAGACCGACCTCGAGAACCTGGTAATCTACGACCGTCTAAGCAACACTTTTGCGGCCGGAAACGAAAAAGGCGAGATCCAGTCCTACTTCCGGCCCGAGGCGACCGGGGTCTCGGGAATTTACCGCCCGTACGTCGATGAACGGGATGCCCGGGGTCTGCTGATCCCGCTGAAGGGAAAGGCCGAACGGGCCGGCACCGCCGATACGCCCGCCGACCTCGTCCAGCAGGCACTGGAGCGCTATGCCGCGGTGATCCATGAGACCGAGGCCCATTTGGACGCCCTTACGGTGAAGGGGCACTACACCGCCCGGGCGCCGTACTGCTGCAAATACCTCCTCGGCTACCTCCTGGCGTTCCACGAAGCACAGGGGGTCGATCTGGCCTCTGCCCGGACTGAGTACGAGCAACTGAACCGGCAGCTGGCCGCTCTCGAAGACCGGGGCGGCTCCGCGTTCCGGGAGCAGGTCTTTGCCGAACTGCAGTTTTTCGTAGAGAACTACTGGCGGGTGGTTGCGTCGGCGACCACCCTCGAACCCCCGCTGACGGAGGCCGAGAATGACTTCAACGAGCGGGACGCTCTCGAGATCCTGATGACCGAACTGGGGAGGGACCACGATCTCGCGGAGATGAAGATCCGGGTGGATGTCCTCGACGAACAGCACCGGAGCATGTATCGTGACTACGCGTTCCGGGACACCGGCATCTACGCCGTCATCGCTGCAGACTACTACCCCGAAGAGTTCTGGTGGCGCCACCCGAAGAAGTGACCCGGACGGCTCTTCTGCCGCGGTTCCGGATCCCTATACTTTTTTTAACCCGTTCAACTCTGACGGCGAACCGCTCGATGCCGGCACGCACGAGTACAGCGCCGGGCGCGCAGCGACCGAACTGGTCCTCGGGTTCACCCTGGGGACGTATGGCGAGGAAAACCACGGTAACGTCTACTACACGGGACCGCAACCGGAAAACCCGGGGCTGCTCCCGGTGGGGAAAATGGTTTGTTCACCCGTGCCGCACGAGCCGGTGCGTCAGCGCAACCAGGGGATGGCGGGCGTAGTCGAGCACCTTGATGTCGTCGAGCGTCTGCAAGTTCAGAGTCCGGGCCGTCCGCTCCATACCGAGTTCGATATCCTCCCGGACCTCGATGATGTAGGCGTCGAGATTCTTGATCCCGAGCCTTTTTGCCGCGATCGCCCGGTGGTGCCCGTCGACCAGGATCCAGCGGCCCGGCCGCCGGACCACGATCAGCGGCTCGGCGAGTCCCTTCTTGATCTCGTAAATCCTTCCTTCCAGTTCGTCTTCATAGATCTTCGACTGCGTGGGCAGGAGGTCGTCGATCGGGACCGAACCCCGCTTCAGCGTTGGTTCGACTCCGTAGAGTTTTTTCAGGGTCTCGATGAACTTGAAGACTTTCTCCGGCGAGACATGCTCAATCTGGGACCTGATGACGTCGGCGTTCGACATTATCCCGATGAGTTCGTTATTCTCGTTGACGACCGGGAGTTTCTGAATGCCGGAGCGGAAGATGACGCGGGCAGCATCGTTCACGCTCATCTCGGGGTCGGCGACGATGAGGTGGCGGGACATAACCTGTTCTATCGGTGTCGAAGGATGGGCAAACAGGAGGTCCCGCGCCGATATGTAGCCTACCACTTCCTTCGAGTCGTCCACAACCGGAAAGCCGTCGTGGTGCGTCTTTTTTATGGCTTCGATGACATCCCTGACCGTCCCGTGGGCGTTGACGGTGACGACGTCGTAGGTCATGTAGTCCTTGACCCGCTTCTTCTCCATCATGATAGTGTTACGCTGCCGCGACATGAATTGTTCGGTTGAAAGACGGGAGGGCTGAAAAAAGATTATTCGATGGGGATTGTGGTCCCCGTCTCGGTCGGCGCTTTCTTCAACCGGACCTCAAGCACACCGTTCTTGAACGATGCAGAGGCGTTCTCTTCGACCACCTCGGCGGGGAGCAGGACCGTGCGGCCCATCTGGCCGTAAATGCGTTCCCGCATGAAGAAGTCCACGGCCTCTTCCTCGGTCTCGTTCGTCCGCCTGCTTGTGATCTCCAGGTGCAGCGGATCAATGAGCCGAACGGCGACGTTCTCCCTCTCAACACCCGGAAGGTCGGCAACGACGATCACCTCATCTTCGTGGTCCCGGACATCCACGCGGAAGTCACGAACTGCCGGAACGACCCGGCCCCTGAACTCTTCCCCTCGTGTGCCGATTCCCCCGAGCATGGACTGGAACCTGCTCTCCATCTCGGCCATAAGGTCGTCAAAGTCCTGCCATATTGTGCGGTATGGTCCTCGTTCTATTCTTGCCATCGTAATCGCTCCTATCCTCTGAGATCGCCCCGGGACGATCGGGTCGCCGAGGCTAACTGTAAGTTAGTCTATTATATTATTTATAATTGCATATTGGGGCAATATCCTTCCTGCAGAACAACAATACTATTTTATTTTAACGAAAGACGATTGTACCGTAATGAAACAGACACAGCAGAAAAGCCCGAAGAACGACGGCACGCCATGGATGAAATGGGCCTATGTGGGTGTCGCCCTGCTCGTGGCGGTGGCTATGGTGGGGACCTACCTCTCCCCGATGTTTGATAGCAGCCAGAAGGCTCAGATAGGGAATACGGCACAGATCGGCTACACCATCCGTGACGAGAACGGGACCCCCATCATCACGACCGACCAGAACCTCCTCTCAAGCGAATATCAGAAGGGGAACCTTGTCCTGCTTGCAAACGGCATGGAGATCCCTGTCGGCGGTGTGGTTTCCGGTGAGAACGTCGCCGTTATTCCGGTCGTGTACCCGGAGCTTTCCGGGTTTTCCGGCTTCGGCCTGCTGGGCTTTGAGACCAACGCCATCTCCGAGGGGCTCGTAGGGATGCGGCCCGGAGAGACGAAAGTCATCAGTTTCTCCTATGGAGAAAATGACTTCGAGATGAACCTGAGCGAAGAGGATGCAAACGGCATCGGCCTCAACTTCACAGAGGTCTCGGAAGGCGATCTGGTTCCGCTCGGATTGACGGCATCGCCGGAGATCCCCCTCGGCAACGAGAGCAATACGACTCCGGCACTGCGTTTCGGGAAGATCATCGTCAAGAACCCCGATTCCCTGGTCATCGCGCACCGCTACGGCAGCGCCGAGGTTACGCTCAACGCTGTAGCAGGGTGACGCCACCCACTATTTTTTTATAATCTCCCCGCCTTCTGCCATGTATGGCGGTAAGAGTACTAAGTTTCTACCAGGAGGGGTGCATGGGGTGCGAGGAGCAGACCCCGATCCTTCGTGAGGCGGCGACCGAACTCGGGATCGAGATCGAGGAGATCGATGCCGTGGGAAACCCGCAGTATATCGAGGAGTATACCCTCCGGGTGACCCCTACGACCCTTGTGATCGAGGATGACGAGGTCCGGGAGCGAATGGAGGGGCTCGTTCACCGTGAGGACCTTGAGGCGGCAATCCGGCGGCACCTGTAATTACTCCCTCCGATAGCCCCTATCGAGGTAGCCGTAGATCCGCCTCACCCTTCGGGCTACCGTCTTCCAACCGTCCTTTCGGATGACCGGGCCGTCGCGAAGTTTAATATGCGATATCTTGATCCGCCGCCCGCCGAAGGTGTAAGACTCTCCGACGACGAACTCCTCCTCCCCTTCCGCCGTCTGATAGAGCGGAAGGGTTGTGCGCCCGGAGTGGACGGACGCCCGCACCACGACCTGCTCGATCCCCCGTGTCCAGAGGGTTGTCACCTCCCCGGCCTCCGCCCGGCGGACTCTCTTCTCTCCGGTCTCGATGCCGGTGACCTCGACTCCGAAGACCTCGTCTCCGCATTCTGCGGCGATGCGGTCTCCGAGGCTCACAACCTCGCCTTCGAGCATCTCCACGCTGCAGACCTGCGACTCCGTCTCACGGCTCACGATTGCTTTGACGGTGAGCATACGGGGTTCGGGGGGCTTCGGTATCCGGTGAATCCGGCCGCACTCACTGCACTGCACCACCAGTTCGGCGGCTTCCCGGAGAACCTGGTGTTCGCACTCCTCGTTACAGACGGGGCAGAAAACACTCATCATTCATTAGCAATTGAAGCCCTCACCTAATTAAGCATGAAGGCGAGGGATATCGTGCGGGCGCGGGGCCACCCGCTTGTCCGGGGGACCCACCCGACAACGTTTGAAGTGACAAAAGACGAAACACTGACACTCTCCGGCGACTGCATCATCGGCGTCGCCGCCGACAAGGGCGCCGCCGACCTCGACCCCGATCTCAAGGCGCTGCTCCGCGACGACCGTGCGGTCCTCACGACCCGCCTTACCGCGGGAGACAAGACCGTCGAGGTCAGTTCAAGGGGCAGCGCAGCGCTCACCCTGGACCACCCCGCGGACCTTGTCTGGCGGCGGAGCGACTTTATCTCCGACCGGACCATAGGCATCCGCGCCGACCATGTCGCGGCGAGCCTTCCCCGGGAGTTCATCGAGGCGCTCCGGCGGGGGGAAGAACTGGTGGTCGAACTTGAGGCGGAGGTTTCGGAGAACGACCGCCCGTAGGATGCGACGGTTCTGACGAACCGGAGCTTGAGAAACTCGAAGAGTTTCGAGCGGGAGTTTGAGCACCGAAGGATGTGAGCGGCTCACCGGGTGCTGTGCATCCCGTCCCGGATCTCTCCGAGCACCAGCACGCCTATTGCAAGGAGGAGATTGGCCGTCAGGGGCCCGACGACAAAAGCGGTCCCGTTCAGGACCGTAACGACGCATGGTGCGCCGTTCGATGGTATATACACTCTGAAAGGAGAGGAATGATGCCGGTTCATCCTCACGCATGCGGAGAGCGTCTTTTTTTGCCCGTCCATGACGACCGGGGATAGGTTTATCCGCTACGACGCGGGGAACAGGGGAAACATGCAACCGTTCACCCCGGCGCTCGACGCCCTCCTTGACCAACTGGAGACGCTCGTCCGCCGTCTCCGTTCATCAGGGGCCGGAGAGGGTACGGCACCTGTGGATGCCCTGCTCCTGCAAAAAAGATCGTGCGAACTGAGCGAATTGATCGATGCTCTGATCGCCGGCATCCGGAGCGTCGGCGTCGAATGCCGGCGGTACCGGGGCCGCTTTCTTCACCTCCCGGCGGGGTGCTTCTGCACCGATCCGGACGGCGTCATCCTGGAAGCGAATCGGGCGGCGTGCGCTCTGCTCGGTCTTTCTCCCGACAGCCTGCAGGGGACCCCCCTCAGCACTTACCTCCATCCCGGGTGCATTCCGGCCTTCCAATCGGCGGTTGCAGCCCTCTCCCGGGGTGGCGAGGTGCCGGCGCAGGAGTTCCTGCTTGGCAGAACCGGTGGCGCCGTTCCGGTTACCCTGGCGGCCTCGATCTCGCGCGATCCCGGCGACGGGGCGACCGAGTACCTCTGGGTCATCGTCACGGCGCCGGGACAGGAGAGGGTCGAAACGACCCTCCGGGAGAGCGAAGAACGCTACCGTGAACTGACCGAAAACATCAGCGACGCCTTCCTTGCCCTTGACCGCGACGCCCGTATCGTCTCCTGGAACCGGTCGGCGGCCCGTCTCTCGGGCCGCTCCGAGGAAGAAGCCCTCGGGAAGAGTCTCTACGATCTCTTCCCGGAGCTCCGGAACGAGGCGGTTACCGGGTTCTTTCGTACGGTCATGGAGACCGGCAGGGCCGGTGTGAGCGAATACCCGCTCCCTCTGCGCGGTTGCGATTACATCTTCGAGGTGCGCGCCATCCCGACCCGCGGGGGCGTCTCCGTCTATCTCCGGGACATCTCGGACCGCCGGAGGGTGGAAGAGGCTCTCCGGAGAAGCGAGGAGGAGTATCGTGCGGTCGTAGAGAGTCAGACCGAGTTGATCTACCGCCGGCTCCCCGATGGCACCATCACCTTCGCGAACGATGCCTACTGCCGCTCCGTCGGCATCCCGTGCGAACATCTCCTCGGGCGACGATACGCCCCCACCGTCCCGGCCGACGATCTGGTCCGAGTCCAGCGGAACCATGCCTCCCTCACCTCCGAACACCCTGCCGTCACGGTCGAGCACCGGGTGGTCATGCCGGACGGCAGGGTCCGGTGGCAGCAGTGGATCGATACGGCGTTCTTCGATGAGCAGGGTTCCGTCGTCGAGTATCAATCGGTGGGCCGGGACATCACCGATGCGCGGATGGCCGGGGAGGCGCTCCTCCTCGCGAACCGGAAACTCAACCTGCTCTCGGACGTGACCCGACACGACATCTTAAACCTGCTCAACGTGCTCTCGGGTTACCTCGACCTCTCCCGGGAACAGACGGACGACCCGGAGCTGCAGAAATATTTCCGAAAGGAAGAAGAGGCCATCCTGGGTATCCGGCGCTACATGGCCTTCACCGGGGATTATCAGGACATCGGCGCGGCCTCCCCCGTCTGGCAGGATATATCGCGGATAGTCAGTGAAGCGATGGCAGGGCTCGAGATGGGGGAGGTTACCGTCGAGGTGCGGGCGGACGCCATTGAAGTGTATGTCGACCCCCTCATCGCCCGGGTGTTTGCAAACCTCATCGATAACTCGCTCCGGCACGGCGGAGGCGTTACCCGGATACGCATCTATCTCGCAGAGTCTGAAGGCGGGGTCCGCATCGTCTATGAAGACGACGGTATCGGCATCCCAGAAGCCGAAAAGGAACGGATATTCAAACGAGGATTCGGGCGGCAGACCGGATTCGGGCTCTTCCTCGCCCGGGAGATCCTCGCGATCACGGATCTCTCCATCCGCGAGACCGGTGAGCCCGGGGAAGGTGCGCGGTTTGAGATCGATGTCCCCCCCGGGTTCTACCGGTTCACCGGTCGCGGCCGAGCTCCGTAAGTTTCATCTCGGCCGAGCCGAGGAGGTCTTCACACTGCTTCACGAGGAGCGCACCCCGCTCGTAGATGGCGATGCTCTCCTCAAGGCTCGCATCGCCGTCTTCCAGTCTCCGGACAATCTTCCGGAGTTCTTCCAGCATCTCTTCAAAGGTCTCCGTCATACCGTATCTCCTCCACGACGGCTCTCGCCCATCCGTCCTTCATCCGGAGCACCACCGGGCCTCCGGGCCGGAGGTCGCGGGCGCTCCTCGCAATCTTCCCGTCCGCCTCGACGATACAATAGCCCCGTTCGAGGACGGCGAGAGGGTTTTTCCCGGATAGGTCCGCGCGGACCTCCGCGAAGGCGGACCGCTCCCGCTGCACCCGGGCGAGCGCTGCCCGCCGGAGCGCCTCCTCCTGCTCGGCGAGGCGCTGCATCCGCTCGTGAATCCGGCGGACGAGTCTCTGGGGATGCATCCGCCCCCGGAGGTCCCCGACCTCGCTCTGCAGGGCGGCGAGGCGGTGGAAGAGGAGCGACCGCATCCGTTCATCGCACCCCCGGAGTTCCCGGAGCACCTCCTCACGGTCGGGTACGGCCCGTTCCGCCGCCGCCGACGGCGTCGGCGCCCGGAGGTCCGCGGCGAAGTCGCAGAGGGCGGTGTCCACCTCATGCCCGACGGCGCTGATCACCGGCGTCTTGCATGCCGCGACGGCCCGCACGACGTCGGGGTGGTTGAAAGGGAAGAGATCCTCGAAACTCCCGCCGCCGCGTCCGACGATGATCACGTCCACGCGTCCATCGATCCGCCGGATCGCTTCCGCGATCTCCGCGTGCGCCCCCTCGCCCTGGACGGCCGTCGGGGAGAGGACCACCTCGGCCGGGTACCGGCGCGCGATGACCGAGAGGATATCCTTCACCGCCGCACCGGTCCGGGAGGTGACCACGCCGATCCGGCGGGGGAAGAGGGGCAGGGGCCGCTTCCGCTCCGGGGCAAAGAGCCCCTCGGCGTCGAGCTCCCGCTTCCAGCGCTCGACCATGAGGTGGCGCTCGCCGGCGCCCGCCGGGAGCATCTCCCGGACGATGAACTGATACCTGCCGTGCGGCTCGTAGACCTCCACGGACCCCCATGCGAGGACGTCCATGCCGTCTTTCGGCTCAAAGCCGAGTCCCGATGCATACGTACGCCACATGACGCAGTTGATCAGCGCAGAGTTCGTCCCGTTCCGTTCCGAGAGCGAGAAGTAGCGGTGTCCGGAGGAATGGTCCTTGTAGTTGGTCACCTCCCCCCGCACCCAGATCTGATGCAGGCGTGCGTCGTCAAGGAGGTCGCAGATGAGTCCCGAAACCTCCGAAACCCGGTGGATCGGGGTGCCGAACCGGTCCGGGTCGGCAGAAGGGCCGCTCAACATCATCACAATCTATTAGACCGATGGTTTATATCAAGTAGTGTTATGGGCCGTTTTTCCGTCTCGACCATGTTCTTCCACGAATACCCGTGCGACTACATCTTCGACTACATTGCCGAGTCCGGTCTCGACTGTCTCGAATTCTGGGTAGAGACGCCGTACTTCTGGCTTCGCGACCGTCCCGAAGCCGAACTCGCCGGGTGGATTGCCGATCACCCGGAACTCTCGCCGATCACCGTTCACGCGCCGACGCTCGACTTGAATCCCTGTTCCATCAACCCGAAGGTGGCCGAGATCACGGTCGAATACACCCTCGAAGCCATCCAGATGGCGGACCGGGTGGGCGCCGCCGTGGTCACCGTCCACCCGGGGAGAAGGACGGCGAAACGGCGCCCGAGTGCCTATGACTACCGGCGGTTCGAGGTTTACATCGCCCGGCTCCGGGAGGTCGCGGAGGGGGCGCAGGTAAAGGTGGCGATCGAGAACCTGGAGCCCCGGGCCAACGCCCTGCTCTATACGGCGGAGGATGCGGTCGAAATACTGGAGCGGGAACCGTGGCTCTGGTTCACGCTGGATATGGGGCACGCCATGATGGCGTCCCCAAAAGAGGTGGACCGGTTCATCGACCTCTGCATCGATCGGACGGTAAACGTCCACGTCAGCGCCATCGGGGCGAACGGGCGGCCCCACTACCCCATTCATAACGACCCGGGAGCGTTGCGGGTGCTCACGGAACTTGCCGATCTGGGCTACAGCGGGCACCTCACCCTGGAACTCGAAGACCTGATCTTCTCGAAGCCTCTCTGTGCTGAAGAGAAGATAGTGCTCCTGATGCAGGAAACGGAGGCTCTAAAAGAAGCCTTCTTCTGAAGCGCTGGATTTATAATCCCTGCCCGCGACATAATTCATATGTTCGACGATTCAACGGACTATCATATGCAGCCGCTGGATGCGGCGTGGAGTAAATGGCAATCGTAGACCTTGTAACCATAGAGATCATATTATTTCTTATCTGTCTGCTTCTCTCGGGCTTCTTCTCAAGTTCTGAGGTTGCCCTTATATCGATAACCCGGGCAAAAGTCCACGCACTCCTCAGTCAGGATCGGAAGGGGGCGAAAGCACTCGATGCGCTGAAGCGGTCGAATGATACCATCCAGCTCACCACCCTGATCGGGAGCATCGTCGTAAACGTGGCTGCAGCCGCGCTCGCGACCGGGATCGCCGTCGGTATCTACGGTGATGCCGGTGTCGGAATAGCGGCCGGCGTCACAATACTCCTGATACTGGTATTCGGTGAGATCGGCCCGAAGATGTATGCCTCCCGGGACCCCGAGGGCCTCGCGCTCCGTGTCGCCCGGCCCATCCTTTACCTCTCAAAGGTACTCTATCCGGTGCTCTGGGTTTCGGACCGCATCCAGCGGCAGTTCGCCTTCAGGTCCGGCGTGTCCGAGCCGGTCGTCACCGAAGAGGAGATCAAGGAATGGATCGATGTCGGTGAGGAGGAGGGAACTATCGAGGAGGAAGAGCGGGACATGCTCTACTCGGTGCTGCGCTTCGGCGATACGACGGTCCGCGAGGTGATGACGCCGCGTGTCGACGTCGTTATGATCGAGGATACGGCCACGATCGAGAATGCTCTCTCTGTCTTCAACGAGACGGGCTTCTCCCGGATTCCGGTCTACCACGAGCGGATCGACAACGTCGTCGGGCTTTTAAACGTGAAAGACCTTTTTGCAGCGCTCTTCCGCAGGCAGACGATCGCGACGCTCCGGGACCTGATGTACGAGCCCTACTTTGTCCCCGAGAGCAAGAAGATCGATGAACTCCTAAAGGAACTCCAGGTAAAGAAGCAGCATATGGCGGTCGTCCTCGACGAGTACGGGTCGTTTGCCGGGATCGTGACGGTCGAAGACATGCTCGAGGAACTGGTCGGCGAGATCATGGACGAATTCGACGAGGAGGAGCCCGAGGTGCAGAAGATCGAAGAGGGCGTCTATCAGGTCGATGCTCGGGCGTGGGTGGAACACCTCAACGAGGACCTGCACCTCAACCTCCCGGTGACGGATTCGTATGAGAGTGTCGGCGGTCTTGTTATCGACCGGCTGGGGCACATTCCCCGCCGCGGCGAGGTGGTCAAGATCGAGGAGAGCAACATCACGCTGGTTGTGATGCAGATGCGGGGTCGGCGGATCGTGAAGGTGAAAGTGATCATTGCGCCCCCGACCCCGTCGGAGGAGGCCCGGTAAAACCCGGGGAGTGAAACCTATGGATCCAGGGAGACCTGTTTACACAAAACGGATAGCATTCCTCGCCTCGGGGCGAGGATCGAACTTTCAGGCCGTGCTCGACGCCATCGCGGCCGGGGAGATCCCCGCGGTCTGCGTCGGTCTCGTCACCGACAACCCCCGGGCTCACGCGATTGAGCGGGCAAAAGACGCCGGCATCCCGGCGACGGTCGTCGAGTATGCGCGGTTTCCGTCGAAGGCTGCCTATGAAGAGGGGCTTCTTGCCGCGATGCGGAACTGTCGGGCGGACCTCTTCGTCCTTGCCGGCTACATGCGGATCCTCGGCGCCGCAATCGTTCACGAGTTCTCAGGCCGGATGATAAACATCCACCCCGCCCTGCTCCCGGCGTTTGCCGGGCTGCACGCCCAGCGGCAGGCGGTGGAATACGGAGTGAAGGTCTCGGGCTGCACGGTCCACCTCGTGGATGAAGGGACGGATACCGGCCCCATCGTTGTCCAGCGGTGCGTGCCGGTCCTCCCGGACGACGACGAAACGGCACTCGCCGACCGAATCCTCGTCGAGGAGCACAAAGCCCTTCCGCTTGCCGTGAAACTCTTCTGCGAGGACCGCCTGGAGGTCACCGGTCGGCGGGTGCGGGTCCGCTGACTCCGGGGACCAACCTCTTATATCCTTCCGCCTCCAATCTCAGAAACCTACCACTCGATGGAACGGATCGCCATGGCAGATACTACACGAAAGTCGGGCTCCCGAAGGCTCGCCCGCGAGAGGGTCTCTCTCCTCTTTACGCGTGCCGCGGAGTTCTACCCGGAAAACCCCGAGTGGAGCAACCGCTGCGTGGAACTGGCCCGGAAGATCGGGATGCGTCATCGGATACGAATCGACCGGCCGCTGAAACGTCGGTTCTGCCACCGGTGCAACGCATATCTGGTCCCCGGGTCAAATGCACGGGTCAGGATCCACCGGGGCCGTGTGATTGTCACCTGTCTTACCTGCGGGCATCGGTCACGGTATCCGGTCGGGAGGTCTCGATCATGAACAGAGAGTCGTTTCAGGACCTTAAGCCCACTGTCTGGATCGGTAAGCGGGGCGCTACGAACGTCATGATCGATGAGATCCGGCGCCAGCTCAAAGATCGGAAGGTCGTCAAGGTCCGGTGGCTCAGGAATACCGAGATTGATCCCGAGGGGATTGCTGCATCGGCCGGCGCGGCTCTCCTTGAAGTCCGGGGGCGAACACTTGTCCTTGCGGAACGGCAGAGTCACTCCGCCGGACGGCGTTCTCGAAATATATAAAACATCACTGGACGAATATGTAAAGACTGTTAGCGATAGTGAGGTTCATCTATGACGACTGTATACGACATCCCTGCCGATATGTTCATCCGGCAGGCGGCAGAAGAACTCAAACAAAACCCGCAGATTCAGCCCCCGGACTGGGCCGGTTTTGCGAAGACGGGGGTACACAAGGAGATGCCCCCCGAGAATGAAGACTGGTGGTATGTGCGCACGGCGTCGGTCTTCCGGCGTGTCTACATCGACGGACCGGTCGGGACGCAGAGAATACGCTCTATCTACGGCGGTAAGCGTAACCGGGGCCCGGCCCCCTCGCAGTTCCGGCGGGGAAGCGGATCGGTCATCCGGAAGATCCTTCAGCAGCTTGAAGCGGCGGGGTACGTCGCCCATGCCGCGGAGGGACGCATGGTTACCGCTGCCGGCAGGTCTTTCCTCGACAACATCGCAAACGGGCTGAAGGCCCGGACCGCCGAAGTTGCGCCGGGACTTGCGAAATACTGATCAAGATGGAGGTATGACTGATGGTAGATGACGAACTCGCGGAACTCCGCCGCCGGAAGTTGGAACAGATGCAACGGCAGGCGATGGATCAGCGGGCGATAGAAGAAGAGGCTCTGCGCCAGCAGCAATTGGATTCGCAGATCCGCGTCGCGCTCATGGAGATCCTTGAACCTGAAGCGAGGGAACGGCTCAATACCATCAAGTTGACCCGACCGGAGTTTGCGAAAGCGGTCGAGCAGCAACTGGTAATGTTGGCCCAGAACGGCAGGATCCGGCAGCGGATCACTGACGATCAGTTAAAGGCCCTGCTTGCCCAGTTGACGCCGTCAAAGAAAGAGTTCAGGATTACACGAAAGTGATGAAAGCAGGTGTGCTCTTCTCGGGAGGGAAAGACAGCGCGCTCGCGGCGCTCATGCTCGCGCGGGATTACAGCGTGGTATTGAATACCTGCGTATTCGATCCCGACCGCGACATCCCGGCGGTACGGGCGGCAGCGGCCGCTCTCTCCCTCCCCTTCGAGAGGAGAGTGCTCGGGAGAGACCTCCTTGAGAAGGCTGTCGACCTGCTCCTTTCGTGCGGCTACCCGAACGACGCAATCGATATGGTCCACAGGGCGGCGGTCGAGACCCTCGCCCGCGAGTATGCGGTGGTCGGCGACGGCACCCGCCGGGAAGACCGGGTCCCCCGGCTCGAGCGATCCGAGGTGCAGCATCTGGAGATGACCACCGGCTGCTCCTACGTCCGGCCGCTCCTCGGCTACGGGAAATCGGAGATCGAACGCCTCGCCGACCGGCTGCTTGTGGTGCGGTACGGGGAGACGGGCAGCATCGAGAACGGCGACTACGAAGAAGAGATCCGTCGCGCGACCCGCGTGCGCGGCATCGATCCGGCGCCGTTCTTTCCTCCCCGCCACCTGCAGTCGCTGGTGGTCGGCAGGAAGGATACCTGAAAACAGTGCGGGAGTGAGAGTTATGAGCAAGTTAATGAAGGGCCGGAAGATCCGGCTGGCAAAGGCATGCGAGCAGAACCGCCGCGTGCCGGCATGGGTGATGATCAGGACCAACCGCGCGGTTTCGTCGCATCCGAAGCGGCGCAACTGGAGACGGAGTACCTTAAAGGTGTAAGACTATGGCAGAGGCATTAAAGGAGCATATCTACATCATCCCTCTCCGCGATGTGAAGCGTTCGCCCCGGTGGAAGAGGGGCAATACCGCCATCAAGGACATCAGGGCGTTCCTCGAACGGCACATGAAGAGCGAGGATGTCAAACTGGACCGGAGCATCAATGAGAAGGTCTGGGAGAACGGAAGTTCCAAGCCCCCGCGAAAGATTCGCGTCCGTGCGATGAAGTTCGAGGACGGGCAGGTCCAGGCCGAGCTCGCCGAGGAGTGAAATGACGGGAACGATCGATCTCGCCGGCGATCCGAACATCGGTGTTTACGCCCGTGTCTTCGATGACATAGCGGTCGTGCACCCCGGGGCTCCCGATGCGTTCATTGAGGCGCTCGCGCGAGAACTCGATGTCGAGATCGTGACCACCTTCATCCAGGGAAGCAGCATCATCGGTTCGCTTGTTGCGGGGAACAGCCAGGGTCTGGTCGTTAGCGGCCTTGCCTCGGACGAAGAGGTGGCGGCTCTCCGGGAGTACCGGGACGTGCTTCTGCTCGAAGGCTCCATGAACGCGGCAGGGAACGTGATCCTCGCAAACGACTATGTTGCCGCCGTCCATCCCGGGATGGAGATCGATGTCGCCGAAGAGATCGGGTCGTTCCTCGGGGTGCCGGTGATCCGGCTCTCGCTTGGAGGTATCAAAACCGTCGGCATGGCCGGATGTGCGACGAATAAGGGCATTCTCATCCATCCGAGAGCCAACGATACGGAGATTGCCGCCCTTGAGCGGATCGTCGATCTCCCGATTGGCCTCGGGTCGGTTAATATGGGGAGTGGCCTTGTGGGCACCGGACTCCTTGCAAACAGCAAGGGATATCTCGCCGGGTCCGTTACGAGCGGGTTTGAACTGGGACGGATAGAAGAAGTTTTTGGGTTTTTGGAGTGAATGAGTCATGGAGAACCAGATGTTTGAAGTTGTGGGCGCGTGTAAGATCAACAACGAGTGGAAACCTTACCGTAAGGTCGTCAAAGCCCCGAACGAGAACCAGGCAAGGGAGCGGGTTCTTACCGAGATCGGGAGCAAGCACCGCCTGAAGAGAAGGTATATCACCATCGAGACGGTTAACGTAGTAGCTGGTGAATGATGTGGACCAGGCAGATCCTCGCGAGATACAGACCCTTCAGATGTACTTGAACGAGTACGGGCAGCAGATAGAGATCCTGACACAGCAACTCTCGATGATCGAGCAGCAGCGCCTTGAGGCCGCCGCCGGAATCGAGACTCTCAAGGCTGTTCAGGAGAACCCGGACGGTGTCGTCCTCCTCCCTGTCGGGGGCGGGGCTTTTCTCCGGGTGAAGGTGCTTGACACCGGTCATGCCCTGGTGAATATTGGGGCCGACGTCTCTGTCGAGCGGGCCGCCGCATCGGCGGTGGCGTATCTTGAGGATCGGGTGACCGAGCTTGAGGCACTGGGGAAGAAAGTCGCAGGTTCGGTCGAGCAGTTGCAGGGGCAGGCAACGGAGATCTCCCGGCGCCTTGAGGCGGCTTACCGGGGAGCCCGGCAGGCGGCCCAGGCTGGTCAGGGCGGAAGTTAGTAATGTTTGATTCCCTAAAGAAAAAACTTCAGAATATCAGGACCAAACTCACCTCGAATATCGAGGAGGCCGCCGGAACCGAACCGGAATCTCTGACGGTCGATGAGGTGGGAGAGGTCCGGGCTGTGGAGCCTGCGCCCTCCTCTGCCTCTCCCGAACAGGAAGAGGTTCCTTCTCCGGCGCAAGAAGAACCCACGTTCTTCAACCGATTAAAGGTCCTTGTCCGCGAGCGGGAGGTCCTCCTCCAGGAGAAGGATATTGAAGGTCCTCTTTTTGAACTGGAGATGGTCCTCCTTGAGAACGACGTCGCCCTCCCGGTTACGGACGAGATCATCGGTCATATGCGCCGGGACCTTGTGGGCCGGCGCAGGAAGATCGGCACCTCGGTCGACGACCTGGTTATGTCCACCCTGCGTTCCGCGCTCTGCGGGGTGCTGGGTGAGGGTCTCGACTTTTGCGAATACATCCGGAGCAACGAGCGGCCCGTGAAGGTTCTCTTCACCGGAGTGAACGGAACCGGCAAGACGACGACCGTTGCAAAAGTCGGTCACTACCTTCAGAAGAACGGCTTTACGGTCGTGATCGGCGCGGGCGATACCTTCCGGGCGGGGGCGATCGAACAGATCCGGGCCCACGCCGACCGTCTCGGGATCAAGGTGATCCAGCACCAGGCGGGCGCCGACCCCTCCGCGGTCCTCTTTGATGCGATCCAGTATGCAAAGGCGCATGATATCGATGTTGTCCTTGCCGATACGGCCGGCCGGTTCCACAACCGGGCAAATCTCATGAACCAGCTCGAGAAGATCCGGCGGGTCATGAAACCCGACCTTGTCGTTTACGTCGACGAAGCGGTGGCGGGGAACGATGCGGTCATCCGGGCCGACGAGTTCAACAAGGCCGTCGGCACCGATGCGGTCGTCCTGACGAAGGCGGATATGGACCCGAAGGGCGGTGCGGCCATATCGGTTGCGCATACCGTTGGAAAACCGATCCTCTTCCTCGGGACCGGCCAGGGCTACGACGATATCGTGCCCTTCTCGCCCCGCGTCGTGGTGGACGAACTTCTGGGAGATGAGGCCTGATGCTCGACAACCTTGGTGTATCGTTAAAGGATGCCGTCAAGAAACTTGCCGGAAAAACGGTGATCGACCGGGCTGCGGTCGACGAACTGGTGCGGGATCTGCAGCGTGCGCTCATCTCCGCCGACGTCAACGTCAAACTCGTGATGCACCTCTCGCAGGCGATCAAGCAGCGTGCCCTTGAAGAGGAGCCCCCGAAGGGAATGGGCGTCCGGGAGCACGTCCTCCGGATCGTCTATCAGGAACTCGTCCGGCTGATGGGAAAGCCCGGCGAGGTGACGCTTGGGCCCCAGACGATCCTGATGGCGGGACTGCAGGGGAGCGGAAAGACCACGACGACGGCGAAGCTTGCCCGTTACTTCCAGCGCAAGGGGCTGCGGGTCGGGGTGATCTGCGCCGATACCTTCCGGCCGGGCGCCTACGATCAATTAAAGACCCTCTGCGACCGGGTCAGCGTTCCCTGCTTCGGCGACCCGAATGAACCCGACGCTCTCCGGATTGTCCGGGAGGGGCTGCCCCGGTTCCGGAAGCTCTACGAAGTGATCATCATCGACACCCAGGGGCGGCACGCCCTCGAGGAGAACCTGATCGAGGAGATCGTCAACATCAACGCGATCTCCCGCGCCGACCACCGGTGGCTGGTGATTGATGCGGCGCTCGGCCAGCAGGCAAACGAACAGGCCCGCCGGTTCCACGAGGCGATCGGGATCGACGGCGTCCTCGTCACGAAGATGGACGGCACCGCACGAGGCGGCGGAGCGCTTTCTGCCGTCGCCGAGACCCAGAGCGGCATCGTCTTCATCGGGAGCGGCGAGACGGTCGAGGACCTTGAACGGTTCGACCCGGACGGGTTCATCTCCCGGCTGCTCGGGATGGGCGATTTAAAGGCGCTCGTCGAGCGGGCGGAGGAAGCGGTCTCGGCCGACGATATCGACGTCAACGCCATGCTCAAGGGGAAGTTCACCCTCCGGGACATGTACAAGCAGCTTGAGGCCGTGAACAAGATGGGGCCCCTGAAGCAGATCATGAGCATGCTCCCCCTCGGCGGCATGCAGATCCCCGACGATGCCTACGACATCACCAGCACCAAGATGCAACGCTACAAGGTGATCATGGACTCGATGACGTCTGCGGAACTTGACGACCCGTCGGTGATCGGGAGTTCCCGGGTCCAGCGCATCGCCCGCGGCGCCGGGGTGACGCCCGACGACGTTCGGGACCTCATCAAATACTATAAGATCATGCAGCGCGCCTTAAAGGGCATGCGGGGCATGGGCGGCGGCAAGTTCAACATGCAGCGCATCATGAAGAAGTTCGGCAGGACCCCGTAGATGAAGCGGTTTGCCGTCGTGGGCCACCTTGCCGCAACGAGCGGCGCCTTCAGCCTCAACGATCTCGCCGGGAGCGCCGGGAGGATGGACGTCCTCTGCCGGTGCATCAACTCCTCGTTCTTCCTCTCGCACGACCTCCGGCGTGACGTCGAGTGTTACCTCGTCCTCTGCGGAGAGCCCGATCCGGAGAAGACCATCCTCTTCCGGGGAAGTGAGGTCCGTTACCTTTCGCCGGACGAGCGGAGCAGCGCCGCCCTGATCAAGAAAGCGCTCTCGATCCCCTGCGGCGATGAGTTCCGGGAGTCGACCCCGGGGGTCTTTGTCCGCCGCGGCGGTCTCTCAAGGCTCCTTGCCGAGATCCCGTTCGCGGTCCTCGATGAGGCCGGAGAAGATGTCCGGACCGCTCAGGCGCTCCCGGAGGCCTGCCTCCTCTCCGATCACCATAACTTCACCGCCGGGGAGCAGGCTATGATCGAGGGCTACCCGCGCTACTCGGTTGGGCCGCGGTCGCTGCATGCCGATCACGCTATCACGGTTCTTTTAAACGAGATGGACCGGAGGGAATCCGGATGGATATCGTAAATGAGGTAGAAGCAATTCTTGGATACGGCGATACCTGCAACCACTGCCTCGGACGTTTCTTCGGCAAGCGGTCGTTCGGGTTGACGAACGAGGAACGGGGCAGGGCGCTCCGGATCACGCACGAGATCGCGGCGAACGAGCCGCACCGGGAGCCGGACCCTCAGTCCTGCTGGATCTGCGGCGGTGAACTCTCCCGCGTCGACGAGTGGGCTGCAAAGGTCGTTGAAGCGTTCCGCGGCATTGAGTTTTCTACGTTCCTGATCGGGACGAAAGTGCCCCCGCTTGTCGCGGAGAGCGAGGAGACGGTCTGGAGCGACCTCTCCCTCCACGACCCGGAGCCGCTGAAGGCGGAGATGAACCGGGAGGTCGGCAAAGCCGTATCGGCTCTCTCCGGAAAGACGGCCGACCTCAAGCATCCCGACGTCGTGGCGGTCCTCGACCTTGCGGAAGGGACCGTCGAAGTGCAGATCAATCCCGTCTTCTTCTTCGGCCGATACCTGAAGTATGAGCGGGGCATCCCCCAGACCCACTGGGACTGCCGGGCGTGCCGGGGAGCCGGGTGTGAGCGGTGCAACTTCACCGGCAAGCAGTACGCGGACTCCGTGGAGGAGCTGATCGGCCGGCCGGTGATTGAGGCTTTCGACGCGGAGAACGCCGTCCTGCACGGCGCCGGTCGGGAAGATATCGATGCCCGGATGCTCGGCTCGGGCCGCCCCTTTGTGATGGAGGTCGAGGCGCCGAGGAAGCGGTCGCTGGACCTTGCGGCGCTTGAAGAGGAGATCAACCGGAGCGCCGGGGGCCGGGTGGCGGTCCATCTCGTCGGATGGTCGGATCGGAAGACGGTGCAAAGCCTTAAATCCGACAAAGCGCATAAAAAATACAGGATCCTGGTCGAGACCGACGGTCCTGTAGCGCCAGATGAGTTCGGGGCCGCCCTCGATCAGTTAAAAGGTGTAACGATACGACAGCGCACCCCTATCCGGGTGTCACACCGACGGGCAGATAAAGTTCGGGAACGGCGGGTCCTCGATATCGAATGTACGGGGAGCGTTGACGGCAGGTACTGGGTGGAAGTCGTCGGCGAAGCGGGCCTCTACATCAAAGAACTGGTATCGGGCGACAGCGGCAGAACCCAGCCCAGCCTTGCCCAGATCCTGGGGCGCACCGCAAGTGTTGTCAGCCTCGATGTGATGCTGGTCAAAACAGCGAATGAGTATGGTGAGTAATTATGGCACATCACAATGGACCACGCAAGAAGACACGGTATAAGTTCAAGAAGGATCTCCGAAAGCGCGGTATCCCGCCGGTTACCTCGGTGATTCAGAATTTCGAGATCGGGCAGAGGGTGCACGTTGTGGTCGAGCCGAGTGTCCAGAAGGGCATGCCCCACCGGAGATTCCACGGGAAGACCGGCACGGTTGTCGGACAACGCGGCCGCGCATGGGTGCTCGAAATCAGGGATGGAGAGACGATAAAACAGGTGATTGCGAGACCGCAACATCTAAGAGCGCAGAAGGCATAACCTTCAGCAGGAGTGATTGGCATGAAGGTAAAACGAATCGTCAGCGAAGAGCGGATGCTGCTTCCCGAACTGCGTGATACCCTCCTTTCCGTGGAGGCTGCGCGGCTTGAGTCTGGAGACGAGATGTCCTACGAACTTCGTAAGAGTATCGAGCATGCCAATCATCTCTCAAAGACATCTGCCGAGAAGGCCCGCGACCTCGTCGACGAGCTCATGAAGCTCGAGAAGATGAAGGAAGATATCGCCTATCGCATCGCGAACCTGATGCCGCGGACCCGGGACGAACTCCGTGCAATTTACGCCAAAGAACGGTTCAATCTCACAACGGACGAACTGGACGAGATCCTCGACCTGGTAATGACTCACTTCTAAGCGAAGGGGTGGCGTCAATGAAGACCGAAAGGAAAGAGGAGAACGCTATAGTTATCGATGTTCTCCCGATGGGATATGTGAGCGACCAGCGTCCCGTCTACAAACGTGAGCCGATGATCCAGGCGGTCGGCGTGGACCAGTTCAAACTGCTCGAGCTCGTCCCGAAGGCGGGTGCGGATATCCAGATCTACGACCGCGTCTATATCGGCGATGCGGAGCGGGAGAAGATCGAGCGTGTCAAGCGACGGATCAGCTACGAAGACCTGACGGCGACCGCAAAAGTGGAACTGCCGTTTGTCGTCGAGCAGATCGTTCACGAGAACGAACCGCGGTTCGTCGACTTCTTCAATAAGTCCGTCTCCATCACGCCGAAGTTCCACATGCTGCACCTGCTCCCCGGCATCGGGAAGAAACTGCTCTGGGAGATCATCGAACAACGCGGGAAGAAGCCGTTCGAAAGTTTCGCCGACATCTCCGGGCGAATTAAATCGATCCCGCACCCGGATCGGATGGTTGTCAGCCGGATCCTGCGCGAGATCGAAGACCCGGACGAGAAGTACCATATCTTTACATTGAGATGAGTGCTCCGCGGGATCAGCACTTCCTCGTCGACCGGAGGGCCGTCGAGAAGATTGCCAGTTTTGTTGACGTCTCCGGTCGGAGGGTGCTCGAGATCGGGCCCGGTGAAGGTGTCCTCACCCGCGCCCTCCTCGACCGGGGTGCAACGGTCGTTGCGGTGGAGATCGATCCGGCCCTTGTGGAAGAACTTGAGGTCGCGTTTGCCGATGAGATCGCCGAAGGGCATCTTGTGATCGTCCCGGGCGATGCAAGGAAGGCGGACCTCCCGCCGTTCGATATCGTCGTCGCGAACCTCCCTTACTCCGCCTCTTCGAAGATTACGTTTCGGCTGCTCGAGATCGGGTTTGAGGTCGCGGTCCTGATGTACCAGAAGGAGTTCGCCCAGCGGATGATCGCGCCGCCGGGGACGCCGAACGTCGGCCGGCTCTCGGTGATGGTGCAGACCTATGCTTCCGTAAAACCCCTGCTCGACCTCTCGCCCTCCTCCTTTCGCCCGAAACCCCAGGTCCGTTCCTGGGTGGTCCGGGTAACGCCGCACGAACCGCCGTATCCGATCATGGACCGGAAGACCTACGCCGACGTTGTCCGGGTGCTCTTCTCCCACCGGCGAAAGACCGTCAGGAAGGGGCTCCGGAGCGGCAAGGACTCTTTTCCGCCCGAAACTATCGAGCGGACGGTCGCAGGTCTTCCCGACGACCTTCTGCAGCGGCGGCCCGAGGACCTTACGCTCGAGGAGTTCGCGCTGATAGCAAACCGGATGAGCGGGTGCCCGGGCAATGAGTGACCGGGGAGGCTCCGACCAGGTCTACCCTCCCGCTGAGGACTCCGCACTCCTTCTTCGGGCGGCGCTCCGGGAGGTCCGGCCGACCGACCGGGTGCTGGAGGTCGGGACCGGGAGCGGCTATGTTGCGGCCGGGTTCTCCGGCCGGGCGTCGGCGGTGGTCGCGACCGATATCAACCCTCACGCGGTGGCTTCGGCCCGCACCCGCGGCCTCACGACGGTCCGGACCGATCTTTTTGCAGGGCTCTCGGGCCCGTTCGACCTTGTCCTCTTCAATCCGCCGTACCTCCCGACCGCTCCCCGGGAGCGGATTGACGACTGGCTGGAGTACGCACTCGACGGAGGGCCCACAGGAAGGGTAACGATTGAACGGTTCGTCGCCGATGTCGGGAGGGTGCTCTCGCCGTTCGGGAGGGTCCTGCTGCTCGTCTCCTCGCTGACCGGGCTCGATGAAGTCCGGGAACTCTTCGTCCGGGCAGGGTTCGTCCCGTTCATTGTCGACGAGGAGGCGCTTGAGGGTGAGGTTCTTTATGTACTACGGGCGATGCGGGACCTCTGCCGGATGGGGGCATAAGGTGCATGTGGAACTCATGCCCTGTCCCTGCCGGAGCACCCACCAAAAGCTATCTTTCATTTCTTCCCTTCCTCAAGATTGTTCTAATATCGAACTCATCCCAAAAAGATCTAT
>NZ_DANC01000015.1:58613-58865 GCF_002499755.1 Methanoculleus sp. UBA291
TCCGGCAAAGGCATTTTGGGATGTCCTCATCTACGTTCCTGTATATTTTTAGGATACCTCGATTATCATGTGGAAGTGCGTGAAAGTCGGTAAAACGTTCTGTATGGCTTATTTTCGGATAGCATCTCCGCAATCCTATCTATAATGAAGACTAACAGTTGTGTACTGGATAATCTAACTCTATTAATGTCATTTGAAAAAAAATAACTGATAGGGGTTAGGGAGTTAGAGCAGTATACTCGTCTACTGCTT
>NZ_DANC01000009.1:0-3284 GCF_002499755.1 Methanoculleus sp. UBA291
CTGGTCGCGGCCCGTCTCCTCTCCCGCGCGGGGGGGCTCGCCGCTCTCGCGAAGATGCCGGGAAGCACCATCCAGGTCCTCGGCTCGGAGCGGGCGCTCTTCTCGCATCTCCGGGGCGGGACGCCGCCGCCGAAGCACGGGATCATCTTCCAGCACCGCCGGGTCCACAACGCCCCAAAAGAAGTGCGCGGAAGGGTGGCCCGGGTGCTCGCGGCGAAACTCGCCATCGCCGCCCGGCTCGACTACTTCCGGGGAGAGGCGGTACCGGAGTTCCTCAAGGATGCCCAGGCCCGGATCGACGCTGCGGGGGATGCCGCATGATCCGGCTTGGGAACGTGCTCGTCTCGCCCGGGGAGGGCGGGGTCTACGGCGAACGGACGCTCGACGGGTACCGTGTCTGGGACCCCTACCGGAGCAAGCTTGCGGCGCTCTACACCCTCGGCGGCGGCGTGGAACTCACTCCCGGGATGCGGGTGCTCTACCTCGGTGCGGCGAACGGGACCACGGTATCGCACGTCGCCGACTACGTCGAGACCGTCTATGCGGTGGAGTTTGCACCCCGGCCGATGCAGGACCTTCTTGAGGTGGCCCGCCGGAGGAAGAATATCGTCCCGATTATGGCCGACGCGAACCGGCCGGAGGAGTATGCGCCGTTCATGGAGGCGGTCGACCTGGTTTACCAGGACGTTGCACAGCCAAACCAGGTCGAGATCGCGGAGCGAAACCTGATTTTTCTCAAACCGGGCGGGTACCTTGTCCTGATGCTCAAGACCCGGAGCGTGGACGTCCGGCGGGAACCGGCCGAGGTGCTCGCGGAGGCCCGGGTCGGGCTTCTGCGGCGTCTTGATGTTGTGGATATCCGGTGGCTTGAGCCCTACCACCAGGACCATGCTGCGATCATCTGCACTCTCCGGAGTAGTATATATTAAAGAGGAGGGCGACTTCTTCACATGGACCGGGTAGTCTTCAATCCGTTCTCTCCGTTCGTGCTCTTCCTCCTCTTCGGGCTGTTCATCTTCTTTCTCTTTGCCGTCGTCATCTTCCCGGTGATCTTCCTGACGGCGATCGGGGCGACGTT
Source organism: Methanoculleus sp. UBA291 (assembly GCF_002499755.1). NCBI lineage: Archaea > Methanobacteriati > Methanobacteriota > Methanomicrobia > Methanomicrobiales > Methanomicrobiaceae > Methanoculleus > Methanoculleus sp. UBA291. The sequence continues at coordinate 1,079 of NZ_DANC01000009.1, forward strand.
TGCAAAGCTCGGGTTCTCCTGGTGGCAGGCGTTCCTCATCCTTCTCATGACGCTTGCCGGGAGTTTCATCAATATCCCGGTCCGGACGCTTGAAAGCCGGCCGGCATCGTCGGTTTACAACCGGTATGTCGCGTTTTACGGGCGATTCTACCGAATTCCTCAGCCGGTGCAGCGGACGGTCATTGCGGTCAACGTCGGCGGCGCCGTGATCCCGGTCGCGATATCGCTCTACCTGCTCTATGATTCGGTCGTGATCAGCGGGGGCTACCTGCTTCTCTGGCTCGCCCTCGTCGGGGTTGTGGTCGTGACGGCCGTAACGAAACTCGTCGCCCGTCCGGTGCCGGGTCTCGGGATCGCGACGCCGTTCTTCATCCCGCCGCTTGCGGCGCTCCTTGCAGCTCTCTCCCTCTCACTCTTTGCGGGCGGCGTCCCGGCCGCGGCGGTGATCATCGCCTACGTGAGCGGGACGCTCGGCACCCTGATCGGGGCGGACCTCCTGAACCTCAACCGCATTGCGGATCTCGGGGCGCCGATGGCGAGCATCGGCGGGGCGGGGACGTTCGACGGGATCTTTCTCTCCGGTCTCCTTGCGGCGTTGCTTGCATGAGGGGGTCCTTCGACCGGTCGTGATTTTTTGCTATAGGGGTTCCCGGCACTCAAGGCGTCATCCGGCACCGGGGTATGGCTCCCTTCGAGGGGAGAACGGTATGGCTCCGCTACTTTTCTCTCACCGATTGCAGAACGTGTTCAATCTCCTGCCTGAAGAGAGCAAAGTCGCCGATATGCTCGTTGAGGATTGAGAAGGCAAGAGCATCGTCGATTGCGCCGTAGCGGTGCACGACAATGTTCCGGAACCCTTTCATCGCCTTCAGGTTCTGTCGCGTCCCCGGGGCAAGCACCCCGTGCTGCACGAGGTTCCCGAGGATATCCTCATCGGTGCCGGGGACACCGAGATGGAGGTCAGCATTTAGAATTGCACATACATCAAATACGTCCTCGATGGCATATTCGACCCGTTTGTAGATGCCGTCCTTCACGATGCCGAGCCGCTCGAACGAATCGACGGAGTCGGGGAGGTGTTCTTTGACCATGTCGACACTCTCTGTCATCTCCTGGAGTTTGATACGGATTATCGCATCCCGGACCTTGTCCGTCACGCCATAGCCTCCTTGCCGATGTAATCATACAATCGGTGCTTGAAATCATCGAATTCCCGGATCGTCTGATACGCGACGTCGTAGAGGAACCGCTCGTCGGGACAGTAGATTACCTTTCCGCGGAGGACTTCCGTCCGGACATAGAGCGGCAGGAAAGAGAAGATCTGGATGTCGTAGCGGTCATCGAAAAGTTCGGAGAGCGCTGCAAACCGGAATCGGGCTGCCTCCTCACGGTCCCCGTCGTAGTAAATACAGAGATCGATGTCTGATCCTTCCCTCGCCCGCCCTTCGGCGACGGAGCCGTAGAGGATGATGAAGCGGACCCTCTCGAACCCCTCAATGGCCTTGAGCCGCTCAAGCGCATGCCGGACAAAACGATCCACTTTTTCTCACACTGCCCGGAAGTTCTTTAGGTTCTAGATGGGGATCGCTCTCACATTAACGTTTCCTGCGGTGGGGGCTGGACCGGGCTGGTCGTCTGTCCCATTCCCTTCATAAGACCAATATCGCCACCCGGGCTTCCCTCAGGCAATCGTTCAGCCTCACAACCACAAAATAAGGTGAAGTGAACCGCTACCTGACGAGCCGGCTCCATTCTTCACGGGATATGCCTGCCTGCCGGAGGATGCGCACGAGCAGGTCGACGCTGATCTCTGACCGGTGGGTGTTTGGGATGGTCAGAACGAGATCTCCTTTCACCATGAATGGGTGTCTGCCTCCCCGACACGTTCCCTCGAATCCAGGAGCCTGAAGGTTCTTCACAGGTTGGTTCCATGAGATGGGTCTCTATGCTCCGGCACCCATATCCACTCTGACGATCTCTCCCACCGTGCGACCGGCGATCGGAGGTATCGGGAGGCCGCGCCGGAGCCGTATGATCAACCATTCGTCGATGACGTCGGCAAGGTTTCTTCTGCACTCTTCCAGCGTCCTGCCGGTTGCAAAGACCCCGGGAAGTTCCGGGATCTCTCCGTAATACGGTTCGTCGTCCTCGATGATCTCGTAGTTGGCGTGTTCAAGTGCCGCGTTGATATACTCAAGGATCATTG
>NZ_DANC01000009.1:3510-6299 GCF_002499755.1 Methanoculleus sp. UBA291
GGGTGTGAGGGCATGGATTCACTCCCCGGCATACTCCTCCCGGAGGCGGGTGAAGACCCGCACCTGCCGGGTGTAGATCGCCGTTGCGTTCCGTTTGTACTCGAGCGTCGTCGGGACGGCGGGATACCGCCGGAGCCGGGAGAAGATTCTCGCAAGGTCGAGGCCGCCGTCGGGATGGTCGAGTTCGAGGTGCTCGTCGGTGATCGAGCCGCGCCGCATGTTCGAGAGATGGTGGAGGGTCACGCTGAGGTCCTCGAACCGTTTCAGTTCCTCCGTAAAGGAGAGACGGCGGTAGTTTGCGGTGCAGGCGAGGTGAGGGAAGTCGAGGCAGAATCGGGTGATTCTATCGTCTGCAAGGGCCGCAAGTTCTTCTGCGGTGTTCCCGAGGAAGGGACGCCCGGCGTGGACCGCGGGGAGGTTCTCGAGGGTGAACCGAGGATCGTTGTAGCGGTCGAGGAACCCGGCGAATCCTTCAACGGTCTCGGCGCGCCCTCCGGGTTTGTACCTCCCCGCGTGGAGGACGATCGTCTCCGCGCCGAGGACGTCGGCGGCTTCGAAGGTCTGGCTCACGGCCTCCTCGATGTACGCCGTGATCTCGCCCCGCGGCCGGTCGTCGTAGGCGGCGGGGGCGCAGGGGTTGACGCCGTGGCTGTGGTGGGGCGCATGGACGATCGAAGGGATGCCTGCCGCGGCGACCCGGTCGAGGTGTTCCTGGAAGAGAGGACGGGGCAGGGGGACAGCCTGCACCTGGATATGCTGGATTGCACCCTCTTCGTAGAGTTTCGAGAGAAAGGCGAGCGTTTCCGGGTCGTCGAGCCGTACTGTGCAGCCGAGGTTGTAGTCAGGCAATGGCATATCTCCCTCTGATGCGTGGGGCCGCAGTTATCATCAGGATACCGGCGGGATGAAGGGAGTTCGTGCGTTTGAAGGGTGGTAATCCCGCGAACTTCGCGTGCAACCGGAGCGCCACCCCTACAACCGTTGTCTCACGCCTGTTCGTAGAGATACTGACGATCCGCTTCAGGTACTGCAAAAAGGTTCGACCCTCAGATGGGTAGTAGCCCGGAGCAGATTCGAACTGCTGTCGCGAGATCCAGAGTCTCGCATGATTGACCGCTACACTACCGGGCTATTGGGCTCTAAAATGTTGTTTGTGAATCCTAATTAACCTGACGGCCCGGCATCATATCTTTGACGCGCGCGGGCACTTTCCGCAGGCGCGGCAGACCTCGGCGACAGGCTGGATCTCGGCGCCGGATTTGCAGAACGGTTCGATGTCGTTCGCATCCCGCCGGTAGTACACGTGCGGGACGAGCGCAATGTGGGTATAGCGCCCGCAGGCTACCCCGAGTCGGTCGGCGATCGCTCTCTGGAGGCGGACGAGCGCGTACATGTTCGCGCCGGCTGCGGAGAGAATGTCGTTGCTCCGGAAGACGACCTTCATCTGGAGTTTTCCGTCCCGGAGGAGGCACTGGACAAGCTGCAGGCAGGGGCAGTCGTCGAGGTTCTCGTCGATGACCGGGTTCCAGGTGACCGCGACCGCCCGCCGGGAGTTCGCGGCGGCGGCGAGTTTTCGGGAGATGTAGGCGATCTGGTCGACGTGGACGTCTTCGCCCTCCGTAGCGAGCCGTTCGCCCCAGTCGAAGAGTCGCCGGTGGTAGTCATACTCGAACTTCGCGTCGGAGCCGGAGAGGAGATTCTCGGCGTAGGCATCCAGGAACCGCTGCTGGAATCGGGAGGCGGGGCTCACCATCGGCTCGCTCTCCGGCGACTCCACGTCGAGCGCAAGTTCCTCGCACTCGATCGTTGCTTCGTCGTTCTCGGTCTCCAGCGCCCATCCCTTTTCGAGGACGGTCCTGACCGCCAGTTCGTGTGCCCGTGCGAGCGTGGGGGCCCGAATGATCCGCATAGGGAGTAGTTGGCGGGCCGGGGTAGAAAAGGCTCCGCACTAAGGGGGGTCTGATATATAGATGCTCCGGCAACGATGCCGGTCGGGGTTGCCGCCCGGGTCGGGGGGAGGGGGGATTCCGGCGATCCCTGCCGCAGGCGGTACTGACCGGGTGCGGGTCCTTGGGTGCGATACGCGATGGTGCGGGCGCCGGGGTTGCCGCCGGGGTCCGGCGCTTTTCGCTTTTTCCGGAGTAAGGTTTTTATCCTCATAAACCAATGGAACGCGGTGATCCGGGAATGAACCGGAATCCAGGTGAATTCGGGGCGTTTTCCCGTGTTGTGGTGCCTATCAGGGACGCCAGATCCCCGGTCGACCACAAAGGATATATTAAGTGTTCCACAAATATTGTGACATATTCCGTAATTCGGAGTATAGAGCGTGGTGAACCCGTATTCGACGTCTGTCGAGTACCTCGTGTTCACATTCCCTCATGTCATCACAATGGAGGTATAGTATGAAGAGTATGACAAAACTGATGGTAGTCGCCATGGTCCTCGCGGCTGCACTGGTCGTTGCACCGGTTGCGGCACGGTCGATCTCGATCTCGACAAGCGGCACTACCGTCTATGTAGGCGAAGAAAACCTTAACTTCGGCTCGGCTTTTGGTACTGCTCCTGTTACCCAGCTGGTCCACTACAGCGACCCCACGGCGGGAGCTATCGATAAGACCATTCTGGCGGATGCCAGCGGTAATATCACCGAGTTGACCAAGGCCGCCATTGGCACAACGACCGGCCCCTACTACGTGTTCAACGCCAGTGGGAGCCCCACCGACCGGGCTACATCTACGGGATACGTCAACATTCAGAACCCTCAGGCAACGCTGGATGTTGTGCTG
>NZ_DANC01000009.1:6516-6854 GCF_002499755.1 Methanoculleus sp. UBA291
CTGACAAACAACCTGAACGGTCTTGCCGGTACAAACTCTGCGATGCAGATTGAGGTTACCATGCCCGGCGGCGGTGTGACGACCAACTTCGGCCAGAACCTGAAGGATATTGTGGTTAACGGTGCGACCGTTGTCAAGGGCCCCGTCGACCTGGCGAACGCCGAGACCGGTACCTACACCGCCATTGCAAAGTGGCCCAGCGGCACCGACTTCTACGGCAAGGGCTTTGACTCCAACACCGTGACCTTCGAGGTTTCCAGCAAGGCACTGACCCTCACGTCCAACAAGGACAACGTCGTTCGCGGCAACAGTTTCACCGTGACGATCGCCGGCGAGTC
>NZ_DANC01000009.1:7108-37233 GCF_002499755.1 Methanoculleus sp. UBA291
CAAACGCCGGCGGCACGCGGTCCGTCCAGTTCAACACCAACTCGAGCACCGACGACCGGCAGTTCACCATCCGCGTTGAGGACCCGACCAAGACGAGCACCTACGACGAAGTCAAGGTGAGGGTTGAGGAGGGTGACGTTACCATCACGACATCCGGCACCGGTACCTACTACATCGGCGAGGAAATCACACTCTCCGGTACCAACACCGACAGTGAGACCGTCTACCTCTTCCTGACCGGTTCGAACCTTCCCCACAACGGTGTCATGCTCACCGGTCTCATGACCGATGTGCAGAACGGCAATGCGAGCACGTTCGATCAGGAAGACGTTGAGGCCGACGACACCTGGTCGTACAAGTGGAACACCGGCGACATCCAGAGGTCTCTTGACGCTGGCGGCTACACTATCTGGGCTGCCTCGCAGCCCGTAGACAGGGCTCACCTCTCCGATGCCAAGTACCAGTCGGCCCCCGTCAACCTCCGGTCCGGGTTCATCACCGCAACCTCGAGCGGCGCAGTTGTCGCGAGGGGTGACGACCTGACGCTCACCGGAACCGCACAGGGCGACCCCGGCAACGTTGCAGTCTGGATCTTCGGCAAGAACAAGCAGATCCTCGCCGAGTCCGCCACTGTTGAGGACGACGGCAGCTTCGAGTACGAACTCACGAACACCGACGACCTCTCCGCAGGCCAGTACTTCGTGGTCATCCAGCACCCGATGGGTGACAGGATCTTCGGAATCACGCCCGGTAGCGGCGAGCAGGCAGGCTACATTGTCGGTGCAGAGGGCTCCGGTTTCACCTACGTGAACATCGCCCGGCTCCAGGCATCCGATGCAGCGACCGCGCTGATCAACGCCCTTGATTCCCCGAACATCGACGACACCTACGTGAAGCTCACCTTCGTTGTTGCGGAAGCGACCATCTTCATCGACTCGATCGGCGACAAGGATGCGGGCAGCACCTTCACGATCTCCGGCACCACCAACCTCGCTGTCGGTGACACGCTGAACGTCGAGGTCACCTCCTCTGCGTTCGGGCCGTCTGACAAGACCCAGTCCTCCGGCTTCTCCAGCGTTACCGGCACCACGACGGTCAAAGAGGGCGAGGGTGTCAACACCTGGTCCTTCGAGGTCAACGGAGCCAGCTTCAAGCCCGACCAGTACATGGTCAAGGTTGAGTCTATCGAGACCGACACGTCTGCGACTGCAAACTTCAACGTAGTCGAGCCGCGCACGACCCCGACCGGTACGGTCACCCCGACCGAGACTGGCACGACTGTGACCACCACGACCACCACCACGACCACGACCCCGACCACGCCCCCGACCCCCGGATTCGGAGCACTCCTTGCTCTTGCCGGCCTTGGTGCGGTTGCCTTCCTGGTCCTGCGTCGGGATTAAACCCAACTAACTTATTTTTTTGTTCCCCTGCTCTTTCGAGTGTTTTCTCGGGCACGGGGCGGTGCCCTGGTTTTCCATTCCTGATGCCGTGATTTCCGGGGTCTCCCTGGTTTTGAGACCAATCCTTGAACAACGGATACTCACTCGCGGTATCGATTGATGCCCCGTATCCCAAACGCTTGATGAGCCCGGTTCTATAACTGTCGGCTGATCCCCATGGGAAGGCGGGAAAACCCTCGCACCTACGATTCTGAGAAGTGGTCCATATTCCCGCTGTGCGTGACGACCGGCTCTATCATTCCGGCTTCTCCCAACCCCGTCGCCCCATCGGATCAGCCGCCCTTAAGTAGTACAAACCCTCAATTTTCAGATAGGATAAGGGTTCGCGTATGAAACTGACTGTAAAACTGCTTGACATAGCAAACCGGGGAGTTCTCCTCCACAGCACCGACGCACGGAGCATGCGGATCCGCGACGGCGACCGCGTCCTCGTCGCCGACGAAGCAACGGGAAAGACCGCCCAGGCCCATGTCGACACCACCGGCTCGCTCATCGCACCGGGCGTCATCGGCGTCTACCGGCCGCTGAATGCCACGCTTGCCGTCGATGAAGGGACCCCCGTCGAAGTCCGGGGCGCCGAGCGGCCGGCCTCCCTCTCGCACATCAAGAAGAAGATGGACGACGGGCGGTTTACCAAGGACGAGACCCTGGATATCGTGAAAGACATCGTCAGCGACACCCTCTCGCCCGGCGAGATCACCGCCTACGTCACCGCGTCCTACATCAACGGTCTCGATATGGATGAGGTTGAGTACCTGACGCGGGCCATGGTCGAGACCGGAGAACGTCTCCACTTTATCCGGCACCCTGTCGTCGACAAGCATTCCATCGGCGGCGTGCCCGGTAACAAGATCACGCTCCTGATCGCGCCGATCATCGCCGCAAGCGGCCTTCTGATCCCGAAGACCAGTTCCCGCGCCATCACCGGGGCCGGCGGGACTGCCGACCTCATGGAGGTCCTCGCGCCGGTCTCGTTCTCGGCGACCGAAGTGCAGCAGATGACCGAGAAGGTCGGCGGCACTATTGTCTGGGGCGGGGCTACGAACATCGCCCCGGCCGACGATAAGATCATCACTTACGAGTACCCGCTCCGGATCGACGCGCCAGGCCAGATGATCGCGAGCGTTATGGCCAAGAAGTTCGCCGTCGGCGCCGATCTCGCGGTTATCGATATCCCGGTCGGCCGGAACACCAAGATTGCGACGCCTCAGGAAGGGAGAAAACTCGCCCGGTCGTTCATCGAACTCGGCGAGCGGCTCGGGATACGGGTCGAGTGCGCGTTAAGTTACGGGGAGTCGCTTGTCGGCCACACCATCGGCCCGAACCTTGAGGTGCACGAGGCGCTTGCCGTCCTCGAGGGAGCGACCGAGCCGAACTCTCTGATCCAGAAGAGCCTCTCGCTTGCCGGGATAGCGTTTGAAATGGCTGGAAAGGCGGCATACGGCCAGGGATACCAGATGGCCACGGATATCCTCCGGAGCGGCAAGGCGCTTGAGAAGATGCGGCAGATCATCGAGGTTCAGGGCGGCGACCCGACAGTGAAGGCTGACGATGTCGTTCCGGGGGAGTACCGGTTCGACGTGAAAGCGCCGCAGGACGGCTACGTCATCGACCTGAACAACAGCGCGCTTGTCACGCTCGCCCGGCTTGCGGGCTCGCCCTACGACCACGGCGCGGGGATCTTCGTCCACGCAAAGAAGGGGACCCGGGTCAGGAAAGGGGACCCTATCTTCACTATCTATGCCGAGCAGGAGTGGCGGCTTGAACGTGCGATCGAGGTCGGCAGGGTGCTGATGCCGGTGGTCGTGGAAGGGATGATCGTCGAGCGTATTCCGCCCGAGCGCTGGGTGTAAACCGAAGCACTCAAATTTCTGGCCGCAGTACACTCCAGCATGGCAAAACACCGTCTCATCATAGCCTTTCTCATCGCCTGCGTCCTCCTCTGCTGCACGGCGCAGGCGGTCACCCTGCGCATCACCGTGGTGGACGAGGAAACCAACGACGCCATTTCCGGCGCCTCTGTCTACGTCGACGGCGTCTATGTGGGAAGCACTGCATCGGACGGCATCTACTCCTATTATCACTCCGAGGAGAGGGATGATCTGTATCTGAAGGTCGTCCGGTCGGGCTACCGGAACTGGGTGGATTACGTCGATTACGATGATACACGCGTCGAGGTCGAGATGATCCGGGAGGACGAGACCGTCACGTTCGAACTCTACGATGCGGTCACCTGGAACCCGATCTCCGGTGCCGTGGTGCGCGTCGAGAGCGATGATTACTCCGACTCGGAGGTCACCGGCAGCGACGGGAGTGCGGACTTTTCGCTGAAATCGGACGAGTCCTACAGCGTCGAAGTCCGTGCGTCGGGCTACCGCGACCTCTCTGAGACCATACGGACGGATGACAGCACCAGCGACGTCGTTCAGTACTGTCTCCTCAGTAACGACCTCCTGGCGGTCCAGGTCCTGGACAGTGAGACTTCGAAACCCATCCTGGGCGCGGAGGTCTTCATCGACGGCGCGCGCGCCGGGGCAACCGACGCCGCAGGCAGGCTGGCGCTCCACCTGGAGCGGGAGAAGCGGTATTCTCTCAAGGTCACGGCTACTGACTACCAGCCGTACCAGGAGAGTCGTTACCTCGGGACAGACTTTGTGTTCCTGCGGACGTCTCTCTCGAAGTCGTCATACCCGGTCTCGATAACTGCCTTCGACGAGGCGACGAAGCCCGTTGAAGGGGCGGAGGTTTACATCAACGGGACGCTCCGGGGGCAAACCAACCAGTACGGCCGGCTCGCACTCTCCGATATCCCTGCGGGTACCTATGAGGTCATGGTGCGGGCGTCCGGTTACGGAGACTGGAGCGAGACGCGCCAGATTGCCGGAGCGGGTGAAGAGATTGTCGCCGAGCTCGGTTACGACCGGGCGAGCGTCACCGTTCGCGCGGAGGGCACCGACCGGGAGGCAGTGGCCGACGCGGTCATTGTTATCGACGGTAAGGTTGTCGGGGTGACCGACGGCACGGGTTCCCTCAAGACGACGCTCGTCACGAACCGGGAGTACGCCGTCGCCGCGACCCGTGACGGTTATCGGAACATCTCGGTCAATGCGGATATCCCGCTCGGCACGACCGAGTTCACCGTTCCGCTTGTCATGGAGCAGACCTTCAACGTCTGGGTGCTCGTGGCCGGCGTCGGTGTTGTTGCCGTGATCCTCCTTGCGGCGGTCTTTGTCGTGCGGCGGAGGCAGGCCGGGAAGAACCGTGGCAAGCCTCGCATCCGGGACAGCCTGTAGGACCCGCAGGAAAGAATATTCCCGTGCGGCAGCCCCGGGAATATCTTTTTTTTATTATACCGGTTCCAGTGCGATAGTTTCTTTCAATCTATGCAATTATTATTCTCCAATCTTAAAACTACGCCTTCTCGGTTGCGCATTCTATTGACAATATTTATATACTCTGGTGTGTCAGGAGTTGATACGGTGACATATGAGCGGATGGACCTATGCGTGTCTGGTGGCGGGGCTGATCCTGCTGGCGGCTCCGGCCGGTGCGCTGATTCCTGATGATATCACGATAGCTGCGGATACCCCGTGGGTGACGGCGGGGAGCGGGGAGACCGCGACCGTGACGGTGCAGGTGCTGAACAATACTCCCGATAGCAATACCCCGGTCGCCGGGGTTGCCGTCGATTTTACCCTGGACGGTGATTCAGGGGGCATCTCTCCCGCGCAGGCGGTGACGGACGATAACGGTACGGCTACGGCGGTCTTCACCCCCGGGACCCGGAGCGGGGATGTGACGGTTACGGCGACGGTCGGCTCCCTCGCCGGGAGCATCGACCTGCATATCGATCATGCGGCCCCTTACCGGCTCGCAGGCTCCCCCGGGTATAGGCCGAAGGTGACGGTCGGGGGGACGACGGCGATCATCGTCCGGATGGTGGACCGCTACGACAACGTGGTGGATAGCCGGCGCGTAGCTGAGAACGTGACCTTCACGGTGGGCTCGCCCGGGGGAGGCGCGACTTTTGTCGGCGGTGATAAGGACGAGATCACGGTTCCGGTGGATGCGGACGGGAACGCCACCGCGACGCTCCGGGTCGATACGGTGGAGGGGGAGAATATCGTCTTTATCCAGCCGCCGGCGTCGGTCAGGAGTGAGTATATCTTCATCAAAGGCGTGGCGGACGGTATGCCGTTCAGCATCACGCAGATGGTTGAGCCTGCCAGCGCCTCGGTCCCGGCCGACAGCGATAAGGTGATCGAGTTCACCTACACCCTGTTTGACGAGTACGGGAATCTTGCGGAGGGCCAGGGTCTCTGGGTAAACGCCTCGATCCAGCGGGGAAACCGGCCTGAGGAGCGGGAGACCGCTCTCCTATACTCCAACTCCCACGGTCAGGTGATGATCACCTATGGGCCTGAGGATTCCGTCGGTATCGCGACCATCACCGCAACGGCCGCCGCGAACGCGAGCGTGAGCGTATCGCAGGAAGCCGAGTTCACCAGCACTGATCCGGTAGATATGCTCCTATCTGCGAGCCCCCAGTTCATGCCAAGCCGGGATGTCAATCTGAATTCTGTTGCGCAGCTCCGGGCCAAGGTGATGGATATCAAGGGGAACCCGGTCGAGGGCGAGACGGTGACGTTCAAGATCTTGTCGGTCTATGTCGGTGGGTACAACCAGACCGTGGCGCCGTATCTTGAGACAGAGGGACAAACTGAAGCAACAGCCACGACTACTAAAATTGAGTCCGGTCGCGTCGACCCTGCTGTCGTCAGGTTCTACGCCGGGAGTTTTACGACCGATAAAAAGGCGCCGGGCTGGAACGCCAATGCGACCGGCACGGCGACCGTCCGGGCGACATGGGGAAACATCAGCCGGGATATCGTCCTGACCTGGAAGAACTATCCCTACCTCTCGGTGGAGACCTCGGTCTCTCCCGAGACGGTCGCGGTGAACGGTACGGTCGACGTCACCATACGGCTGAAGGGGGACGGATATAAACTGCAGCCGGACCCGATCGACGCGGTGCTGGTGGTCGACCGGTCGGGGAGTATGAAGTGGGATATCGATAAAAATAGTGGTAACTCGAACGAGAGAATGAATGCAGCACGGGGCGCGGCGGAAACGTTCATCAGTCAGATGAACTCGGGCCGGGATCGGATTGGTCTTGTCTCGTTTGCCTCCGAGACGACGGTGAATAATGATCTGGGCGACTCATTTGATAAGGTAAACGCTAGTCTAAATGGGCTCAATGCGAACGGTGCTACACAGCTGCGGCGGGGGATCTACGAGGCAATACTCATGCAGAATGAAAGAGGACGATCCGATGCCATCAAAGCTGTGATCGTCATGACTGACGGCGACTGGAACTATGATGGAAGCCCGATTGGGCACGGAACGGGATATCCTGCGAACTCTTCAGATGCTTATAAATTCAGCGGCAACAATTTAGAGCCTAATAACTATCGATACTACGACGGTCTTGGCGGAACTCTTGAAAGGAAAAATCGGTGGGATGATTGGAGATGCTACGACGGTGAGTTCACCAACCAGAACATGTCTCGGTTTGCCAGCGATAACGATGTGAAACTCTATACCATTACATTCGCCTATGACCCCGACGAGACGGTCACCGAGACGATGGGCATACTTGCGGACGCAACCGGCGGGTTCTACGAGCATGCCGGGGACGGCGAACAACTCACCGATATCTACCGGCGTATCGCCGGCGAGCTCAAGACCGAGGCCGGCGTCGACACCAACATGAACGTTGTCTTCGAGAATGTGGAGGTGAACGGGACGCCTGAGTCCGGGGCCGAGGTGTTCGACTACGTCTATGCACCCGGAGAGTCGACCAATATTACAAGTTGGGTCCAGAATGAGACCGGGTACTACCCAATTGTCGGCCCTCATACCCGTAACGATACGCTAAACTGGACGGCAACACCCCCCCACCTGCCCTTTAACATAGGCACCATTCACCTTGACCAGACCTGGGAGACGACCTTCCGCCTCAAGGTGAAGTGGCCGGAGGGGGGCAACATCAGAATCCTCGGCGGCGACTCGATGATCTCGTTCAACAACGGCACCGATGTGCTGCCCCTCCCCGACACCTTCATTACGGCCGTTCCCGACCTGAACAACACCGGACTCACATCTGCATTCCTCGATGTTGAGTTTACCGAACCGGGCACCGGTTCGGGGCCGTATACCGATGTCGCCCCGCTAACATGGAAGACCACCTACAACGGTACAGGGGACGTCGTTATAGCCCTTTCCTCCTCCCCGTATGAAGACGGACGGGGGTCGTCCACTTTCTTCACAAAGACCCTGTCCGCCGGGACATTTTCAGAGGACGTGGAGGAGGTGACAAATTCGACCCTGATGGACATCAGGCGTATGACGCCGGGGCAGTACTGGATAACGGTGACCGCCTCGGCACCGGATGCCAGCAGTGCCGAGGATACGACCACCCTGTGGGCTCATACCAAAGATTCGTCGCTCGATTACATCAAGGTCGAGTGACCCCGCAACTTTTTTTCGGCACCGATATGGCGTCTGTTACCGAATGAGCACACTGTCGACGAAATGGTTCGGATTTGAGCCGGATAACAGCCCGTCCTCGCCACAGAAGACCACACGGTCGGTTGTTCCGGAGGGCGCTACTCGCGGTCACCGGAACCGCAGGTGATCAGGGGCCCGCCCTCATTTACCGATAGAGAGGAGGTCATATAGAGGACGACGCCTTCATGGGCGGCAACGACGGTTTCGAGAACGTTCCCGAAGAAATCGCTGATCGTCCCCAGCTCTTCTCCGGCCCCGACATAGTCTCCCGGTTCTACCCGCGGCAGCCAGCAGCCGCTTTTCGGGGCGGTAAGGCTAAATGCGTGGGCGATCACCCGGGGCCGGGGCAGAGCTTCCTCCGGATCAATCAGACCGCAGTGGGCGAGAACCCCCCGGAGCTGCCGGACATAACGTTGCGCTTCCTCCTCGGACCAGAGGCCGGAGGCGCCCCGCTCAATCAAGACGGATGGAATTCCCCGCTGGCAGGCCACGTGCGACGGGCCTTTCATTCCACGGGCGGGAACGGCATAGTCCGCCCCGCTTGCCAGGGCCATCTCACGAGAAGCCTCATTTACCGCCGGGTCGGCACTGTCGCTATAATAGACATGGGAGACCAGGGTCTCCGGAATGTCGCCGCAATGGATGTCCACATGAACATCGGCGACCGGAATGAAGGCGGTGGCAATCACATGGGCGATTCTTTCCGCCAGACTGCCTTCGGGATCGCCGGGAAAGACAGCATTGAGGTTTTTGCCGTCCTCCGGAACCACAAAAGCCCGGTGGGCAAAAAAGGCCCCGGGGTTGCAGCAGTGCAGGACGACGACGCGGCCCGCAACATCCCGGGGCGTCAGGGTTGCCGCAAGCAGCGTAGCCGCCCTTATGCCAAGATATTCGCCGCCGTGAATCCCCGCCGTAACCAGCATGGTCTTCCCTTCCCGTTCGCCGTGAATGACGGTGACGGGTAGAGTCACCCCCGCGTCCACCGTCACTTCCCGGGCGACCTTATCCCCCGGTCTCGTCCGTAATTCCGGTAACATCATCGGATCATGCCCTCCTTTCCGTTCTGGAAAAATAACATAAAAACCTCCTTCGGATTTCCTTTAAGGGTGCATCCGGAAAAAAAATCAACGGACCTAGCGGGAATTGAACCCGCGTCCTTGGGTTCGAAGCCCAAAAGGATGTCCTCTACCCCATAGGTCCCCTCATGAGTTTCAATCATAAGTTATTAAGCGTTTTTATGCCGTACCCTATATGATGATCCTCTCGTCCAGCGAAATCGTTCGCCGGCTCGATGACGGCGACCTCGTCATCGATCCCTACCATAACGCGTCCCAGCAGCCCGCATCCTACGACCTTCGGGCGGCCGAAGAGACCGCGCTCCCGCGCGGAGCGTGCACCCTCGTTCCCTCGATGGAACGGGTGGAACTCCCCGCCGACCTCGCGGCAACCCTCCGGTGCCGCTCCTCGCTCGCCCGCCGCGGCGTTCTCCTCGGCGGAGGGTTCGTGGACCCGGGGTTTCGCGGGCAGCTGACGCTCTGCCTGACGAACGCCGGCCCGGAGGAGATCTGTCTTGCAAAGGGGGACCGGATCGTGCAGATGATCCTTCAGGAAGTACTGAACGGTGACCGGCTTTATGCGGGCCGATATCAGGATAGCCTCGGCGTGGTGCGTTCACGATGACTCCACCGATACGCTCCGAACGAAAATACCTTGAGATCCTCCGGATCCTCGCGGAATCGCACGAACCTCTGGGTGCAAAGAGATTGAGCGAGAAGATGGCCGAACGGGGTTTCGTCCTGAGCGACCGCGCCGTCCAGTACTACCTCCAGTACCTCGATGAAGCGGGGTTTACCGAGAAGGTCGGGAACCGGGGCCGCCTTCTCACCGAAGCCGGAATCGCCGAGAGCGAGAGCGCACTCGTCGACGAACGGATCGGTTTCATTATATCGAAACTCGAAGAACTTGCCTTTCGGAGCACCTTCGACCCGGCGACCGGGGTGGGAAGCATCGTCTACAACCTCTCCTTCGTGCAGGAAGGGGACCTTCCGGGCGTCACGGCAGCCTTCGACGAGGTGGCGAAAGCCGGCTACGGCTTTCTGAACACCTACCGGATTGTCGAGACCGACCCTCGCATTCCCGACGGCCATGTCGGGATCATGACGGCCTGCAGCGTCACCCTGGACGGCGTTCTTCAGAAGATGGGCATCCCGACGAGGCTGGAGTATGCCGGCAGGATCGCTCTCGATGAGGGCGGCTCCGCCGGGTTCCTCGACCTCATCGGTTATCGGGGAACGTCGGTCGATCCGCTTCACCTCTTCATATCCGCCGGCCTCACCTCGATCAACCGGCTGGTGACGACCGGGTCCGGTGTAGGGCTTGCAAACATTCGCGCCGTGCCCGCGGTCGCCCGGGACCTGGTAGAGGAGGTCACCGACCTGATGACGGGGTACGGGTTCATCTTCCCCGCCGGTGGAGGCATCGGGGAGTTCAACCTTCCAGAACACCCTTATCGGCTTTCCGTCGTCGCATTCAGCGGCATGAACATGGTAGGAAACGCCGTTGAGAAAGGTTACGCCATCAAGACGGAGATCGGCGCCGGGACCGTGCCGTTTGAACGTATCACGGACGTTACATCCAGGTGATCCCGCCGTCGCCGGGATCGTCCATCTCCTCTCCTTTCCGGTCTTTCGTCCGCTCGGTCGCGTCGATCACCGCAAGCCTCCCGCGTGAGGGATCGATCTCCTTCGGCCGGGGGCTCCTCCGGCCCACCCTCTGCCCGGTCTGGTCCAGCAGAGCATCTTTAGGTGCAGGGGCTCCCCTGCGCATACAAAGGTCGGGCTTATCGAGGACCCCGTCGCTCGGTCGCTGCGTCCCCCCGATCGAGACCGCATCGCCGGTGAGCGACCCGTCTTTCGGATGCTGCACCGGTTTTAAACCCGCAGAGGACGTTATCGCATCGTCTTTCGGGGCAGTCTTCTCGATGCTGATCCCTTTCGGGCCAAAAACCGAGTTCTTCGGTGCGGGCATGGACGAGGTGACCGAAGTGGTTCCGGTGATGTCAATCCCCTTCCCGCCCTGTTTCGGGGGGAGGACGACGGCGCCGTCCTCCTTCCTCCTCTCGGCCTTCGGGAGCATATCAATGGTGTCGTCCCTGATCTCTCTGTCGCTCCGGCTGTTTCCCCGGAGCATGATCATCTCATCCTTTTCTGCCGTAGACGGTTCGGTCATAAATTCACTCTCCTCCAGAAACGCTGACTCAAGAGGTGAGACAAATCCCGGAATACCCTCCTCTTCCGGAATTCCGGAAACGGTTTGAGACATCGCGGCCTCTTCATCGCGCAACCGCTCCTCTTCTTCGGCCCTCAACCGTTCTTCCTCGCACTCAAGCCGGTACTCGGTCCGGATCTCCCGGATCTCCTCGACCCGCGGGACGTTGGAGAGTCCCGAGAGCACGATGATGATCCCGACGAACGATGTGTTCTTCACCGGATAGTCGCCGGACCGCATCTCAAGGCCGGCGATGTTCCGGTCGATCCATTTCCTGACGGTCTGGAACCCTTTCATCGAAAGTTCGGCTGAGGGCCCGGCAATCAGCACCAGCGCTTTGTCGGCGCTGGTGAGGTCGCAGGGAACCGACACCTCTTCGTAGACGGCTTTCTTTGCGAGCGAGACGATCCGTGCAGCCTTCTCCTGTGAACCCTGGATAAAGTACTTCAGCGACCGCCGTCGATAAAGGAGGTCCAGCCAGCCGGCCGGCAGGCGCTCGGCGGCGTAGCCGACCGCAACGAAACCATTCCCCTTCAGGGTATTGAGGACCTCCCCCGCGTCCAGGACGACCTCGGCAACATCGATCCCGAACTCATTGAACTCGCCGGCACGAAGAAGAAGGCCGATCTGACGGGCGATTCGCTCGTTGAGCTGATTGAAATGAGTTCTCGGATCGGATGGCCCGGAGTTCCGGCGCAGCTGGCCCATGAAGCCGGGTTCTGCCGTCCCGTCCGTCCTGATCTTCTGCGACCAGGTCTCGTTGTCGAAGAGAATGACGCCGTCGACGAGTTCCTGGAGCGCGTCAAGGTCGTCGGCCGCTTTGGCCGAGACCTGTTTTCCCTCATCAAGGCACGGCAGGATGGCGAGAGCGAAGATCGGCTCCACGTAGGACTTCTTGAGCTCGTCGATGATAAGCGGCGCGATATCGACGACGCTGCCTCCGAGCCCGCAACAGAGCAGGATGGCGTCGATCTCCAGCGTATCCATAGCCTGGATCCGGGTCATCACCTCCTCGATATCGATCACGTCCGTGATCCCGTCGGTGTTTTCGACACCGATCCGCGGGAAGAAGACCCTGGCGGGGTCCGGAAGGTGGCGGAGTTGCACGAGGCAGTTCGGGTCGATATCGATGGCTACCGCACTCATGCAACAGACTTTGCTTCGCCGGTCGTGGTTGTAGAGGTTATCCACAACCCGGGACCCGGCGCCACCCAACCCTATCGCCAGCACTCGCATGGTCTTCTATCCCTTGAGTGGCTCTTGGCCCGAAAATGGGCGCGCGTGCCACCCGGAAGATACTGATGAATATTTGAACGGACAAACATATATATTTCTATACTTCACCCGGGGTGTGAAGCGCGTCTGCTAATAAATGCGGTGTATTTGAATTTTACTGTTTTAACTCCTCATGCTGAAACCTTTTCCATGATAAGGAGTGATCTACACAAGAATTCCATGGGGAACACGGTACATCTCTCCGTTTTGCACTACCGTTGTTGTACGTGTCCTTTCGTGAACACAAAATGGCAATATATATAACTCCGGGCACGTAACTACTCATTGAGGTGTATAGCCTTGACTACATATGGAATTGAATTTGTGCCCGGAGCAATCAACGTCAAGCAGGTGGTGAAGTACACCAAGCTCGCAGAGTCAAAGGATATTGACTACGCTTGGATCACCAACCACTACAACAACCGCCATGCCTACCCGACCCTTGCCATGATCGCGGCAAACACCGACACGATCAAGATGGGTCCCGGTATCATGAACACGTTCACCGACACCCCGGCGGCCATCGCATCCTTCATGGCTACCTTGAACGAGATCTCCGACGGACGCGCCGTCCTCGGTATCGGCCCCGGTGACCTCTCGACGCTTCCGAAGCTCGCCATCGACCCCGTCAAGCCCGTCGCCCACCTGAAAGAAGGTGTCGCACAGATCCGCAGCCTCCTCACCGGTGAAGAGGTCAAGAAGACCGGCAAGATGGAGTACTTCGACTACGACGGTGCCAAACTGACCGGTGTCACCCTGCCCGGCAAGAAGGGCATCCCGGTTTACATCGGTGCCCAGGGCCCCAAGGTCCTTGAGCTCGCCGGCGAGATCGGCGACGGCGCCCTGATCAACGCGTCCAACCCCAAGGACTTCGACGTCGCCATCCCGATCATCAAGCAGGCCATGGAGAAAGTCGGTAAGAAGAACTTCGATGTCGGCGCCTACACCGCCATGTCCATCGACAGGAACGAGAAGAAGGCCCGGAACGCCGCAAAGATTGTAGCCGCGTTCATTGCCGCCGGCTCCCCGCCCGCTCTCCTCAAGCGCCACAACCTCGACCTCAACAACGTCGCAAAGATCAAGGAAGCGCTCGGACGCTTCGACTTCAAGACCGTCGGCGGACTTGTTGGCGACGCGGAGATCGATGCCTTTACCATTGCCGGAACCCCCGACACGGTCAAGCAGAAGTGCGAAGACCTCGCCAAGGCTGGAGTTACCCAGATCATCTTCGGTTCGCCGCTCGGCCCCGACATGACCAACTCCATCCGCCTGCTCGGCAAGTATATCGTATAAGGCGGAACAACACTCATCACTTTTTTGAATGCGCGCCTCGTCAGGCGTTTTATGCCGCCGTCCCCATCCCCCGGCAGTTCCGGACAGGGTTTAATACGCTCGGCGCGCCAACGGGAATACAACGGGCCATGTTCACCACCCACGAGCTCCGGACAAAACGGGGAGTTCTCCAGTACCGTCGGGAGTCTCTCACCGGCATCCGGTGCAGAATCAGTCCTGTCCGGATAAAACGGCGGATTGACGCCCTTCCCATCTCATCCTCAACCCGTGAGAACTGTCCGTTCTGCCCCGGTGCCGTAGATACTGTTACCCCGACGTTTGAGGACGGCAGCCGTCTCCGGTGCGGAGAAAGCGTGACGTTCCCCAACCTCTACCCGTTCGCCAGACACCATGTGGTCACGGTGATCACGCCCGACCACGCAGTCGACCGGTTCGACCGAAGGTGCCTTGCCGACGCCATCTCCGGCACGGCAGAAGCCCTGGCCCGGTCCTCCGGCTACGCGAGCATCAACTGGAATTACCTCCCCTCAGCCGGTGCAAGCATCGTCCACCCGCACCTGCAGGGTATCGTCGACCCGGAACCCACCTACCTCGCCGACCTCTATATCTCCGCCGGCCGCCGTTACCTCGCCGACCATGGTCGTCTCTACTGGGACGACCTCGTGGAACACGAACGTTGCTCCGAGCGGCTCCTCTTCGAAGACGAGATCTTCTGGTCGGCAAGCCCGGTTCCCCTCGGCGAGCGGGAGGTCAGGGGTATCCTCCCGGTATCGACGCTTGCCGAACTCGAGCCGTATGTCGAGTTGCTCGTTGACGGGCTCCTCCGGGTCCTTGACTTCTACCGGAACCTCGGTACGCACGCCTTCAATGTCTCGATCTTCTTTGACGCTTCCGATACGACGGGGCGGGGCCACCGGGCCTTCTGCTCCGTCATCGCGCGGCTGAACCCGAACTGCCTCTCCATGTGCGACTCGGCGTTCATGGAGCGGCTGCACCTTGAACCGGTCATCCTGACGCTCCCCGAAGACCTGGGCGCGCTCTTCCGGGAGCAAGGTTGATTCCGTGCCCGGCGTTCTCCCGGCCCGGTCATCGCTACAGGCGCCCCTCCTCATCCTCAAACCCGCGTCGGCAGCCTCGATCCCCGCCTGATACTCGGCGCTCAGCGGTGCCCTCTGCCGGTCTCTTCACTCACGACGCCCGGCGGATTGCGCGGGTGTTCGGCGACCTCCGGGTCGTGGAGCCGGGTGGTCGAAAAGCCGGGGATCGAGTGCCGCTCTGCCTTCTTCGGGAAATCCCGCTGTTATTCGCTGCCGACAGAAAAAAAGAAAAAGAGTATTGAGTTTACTCGGGCTTGCTGATGAGGGCCGTCTTTGAGACGATCTCGCCGGTCTTCTTGTGGGGCTTCCTGATGACGCCGTCGACGCCCTTCTCGAGGTTGCGTGCCTCTTCGCAGAGGAGCATGGCCTGGCGCATCATCTCGTGGGCGCTCGCGACGATCGGGATGTATTTCTCCCACTCCTTCGTCATGAAGCAGCCCTTGACGTTGACGCCTGCAACCTGCTGGGCGATCTCGTAGGCGGCACGGGCCTTCGCGAGCGCGTAGGGGTTGCTGAACTCCCCGTCGACCGCCTTGTCGGAGGTCATGACGACCTTCGGGAGCGCGAGGTCCGCGCCCTTCTTACCTGCCTTCACCTGGTCGATCACCTTGTCGAGTTCCGTCTGCATCTTGCGGAACGCGCCGGTGAGGGCAAGGACCTTGATGAGGTTTCCGTTGTAGTCCGCCATCTCGATGGGGTCGAGGAACTCACGGCGGGCGCCGATCATGGAGTCGGCCTTCATGATGATGTAGCCGAACTTGCTTGCCTTGAGCGCCTCGAACTGCTCCTTCTTGGTGGTGACATCGTCGGTGATGACAATGCAGGGAATCCCGGCCGCCGCAAGGTCTTCACGGGCCTGGGTGGGTCCGGGAAGGACGCCGTTCGGCGAGACGACGATACAGAAATCGGGGCCCCATGCCTTCATGTTGCTGACCACACGCTCGATATCCTCCGGCTGCAGTTTCGTTCCGGAGGTTGCCATGAAGGTGATGATATCCTCGCGGTCGGCACGCTCATCGAGGAGAAGTTCGCCCATTACACCACTGGCAATATTTCCTAGTTTCGCAATTCCTACTTTAACAACCACTTTTACACCTCTCAAAATTTGAGAACACGATAGTATCGCCAAGTTCTCATATAAACATTTTGAAATGGCCCGACAGGTCTGTCCGGAGGGGGGGCTGTTAAGGGAAAGTGTTTAAATTAAATGCGTCTATATATACTTGATGAAACAAGGTCTGCTTACCGATCGCCAGAAAGAGGTGTTGCGCTACCGAAAGAAAGGGCTGACGCAGCAACAGATCGCCGAGATCATTCATACGTCAAAGGCTAACGTCTGCACCATCGAAAAGGCCGCTCTCGAGAACATCTCGCGTGCGCGCGAGACGCTTGAGTTCCTCTACACGCTCGATGCGGCACACCTCTGTACGCTCCAGAGCGGCCTCGATCTGCTCAAGGCTCCCGAGATCATCTACGCTGAGGCCGAGAAGATGGGATTAAAGGTCAAATACGATACAATCACGCTCATTAACAGACTCAGAGACGCTAACCCGGACCGGTTCAGGGGCAGACAGGTCCGCGAAGACGTTGAGATCTACATTAATAAGGACGGCGACCTCTACTTCGGATGATGCCGTTCCCCCGGCGCGCGCAGGCCCCGTGCCGGAACGGCCACGCTGGAGCGGGCGCTATGCAGCCCGGGTTTCTCCGGTCGTGCACCTGCACGGCAGAGGCTTTTACAACCCTTTGTTGGTTTTCCTGCAGCAAACACTCGATTTGCGCAAATTCCAGAAATATATGTAACAAGGTTTATATCCCATTTTAAGTAATGTTTAAGAAACCGCTCTCCACGATCTCGTCCGGACCCGGGAGCCATCCGGCACTTCATGTGCCTCTGATTCCCGGAATCTCTCCGATTTCGCAACATGCGCGGATCGAAGACCCGTGCGGGGTGGAGAGGGTACGAGAGTAAGCAGAGGCCGAACCCTCCTTATGGAGGGCCGATGTCGATTTGGAGTTGTGCATCGTCACAACGGGATGACAGGAGCTGGATCTGATCGAGACGCTGGGCCAACGCGGTGCAGCGCGCCCGGTTCCGGGTTGTTTCTTCCCGGAAGCGTCAAAGCATCAGGATCTATTGGCGACGACTGGAGATGTACCCACCCGGTGCACCACCGGGCTGGCAGCGGGCTGGCGATGGAATGCGCGGAGACGGATGTCCCGGCGTTCTCACGTCCGTTGCCTCCATCAACTGTTTCCCTTCGCGGCGTGCCGCTACGGTATGCCGTTCGATGTCCTGCCCGGGATACGGGTTCGCCAGAAAGCCGACCGTGCCGGTGTATCCGGCACGG
Source organism: Methanoculleus sp. UBA291 (assembly GCF_002499755.1). NCBI lineage: Archaea > Methanobacteriati > Methanobacteriota > Methanomicrobia > Methanomicrobiales > Methanomicrobiaceae > Methanoculleus > Methanoculleus sp. UBA291. The sequence continues at coordinate 24,425 of NZ_DANC01000009.1, forward strand.
GATTCGGCGCGTGGTATCTCGCTACAGCAGAGCGAGATGCACGCACTACAACGCGATGAAGGGTTGATAAAAACATGCCGAATATTCACAGGCCACGCAGAGGTTCCCTTGCGTACAGCCCGAGAAAGCGGGCGAAGAGCCCGGTTCCCCGCTACGGTTCATGGCCGGATTACGCGGGAGCTCCGGCTGTGCAGGGATTTGCAGGGTACAAGGTGGGGATGACCCACGTCATCATGGTGGATGACCACAAGAGCAGCCCCACCGAAGGCAAAGATGTGATGGTGCCGGTGACCGTGGTTGAGGTCCCCCCCATGCGGGTAGCAGGTGTGCGGGCATACGGCATAGACACCTACGGAAAGCATGCACTGACCGAAGCCTGGACGACCGACCTTGACGGAGAGTTGTCCCGCCGCATCAACGTTCCGAAGAACCATGACACCGCCGCCGCCCTTGACGCCATCAAAAGCGGGATCGGCGAAGGCAAGGTCGCAGAACTCTATGCCCTGGCCTACACCCGGCCAGGGGAACTCACCGGCGTCCCGAAGAAGGCCCCCGACATGATGGAGATGCGGATTGCCGGCGGAAGCCTTGACGACCAGATTGCCTACGCCGCCGATATCCTCGGGAAAGAGATAGCAGTCTCCGGCAACTTCGAAGTCGGCGAATACGTTGACGTGACCGCCGTCACCACCGGTAAGGGCACGGAAGGCCCCGTCAAGCGCTGGGGCGTTCAGGTCCGGAAGCGGAAGCACTCCCGCGGCGGCAAGAAGCGCCACATCGGCAACCTCGGCCCGTGGAACCCGCACCACGTCAGGTGGCAGGTGCCCCAGATGGGCCAGATGGGCTACCAGCAGCGAACTGAGTTCAACAAGCGCATCTTAAAGATCGGCACCGAAGCCGGCGACATAACGCCGGCAGGCGGTTTCCTCCACTACGGCCTTGTGCGCGGTCCCTATATGCTGATCAAGGGCTCCGTCCCGGGACCGAACAAGCGGCTGGTCAGGATACGGTCCGCGATACGGCAGGGTGAACATACTGTCCGCACGCCGGCGATCAGTTACGTCAGCGCGCAGAGCAAGCAGGGGTGAGAGAGCGATGAAGGTACAGGTTCGAACACTGACAGGCGAGATCGCCCACGAGATCGATCTCCCGGAAATCTTTAACGAAGAATACAGGCCCGACCTGATTAAGCGGGCTGTCCTCGCGCTCCAGAGCACCCGGTTCCAGCCGCATGGAACCGATCCCTACGCCGGCGTCCGCACCTCGGCAGAGTCCTGGGGCAGCGGCCGGGGTGAGGCTCAGGTTCCCCGTCTGAAGAACGGCAGCAGGACGGCCCGGGTTCCCCAGGCAACCGGCGGGCGTGCGGCACATCCCCCGAAGGTCGCAAAGATCCTCGTCAAGGACATCAACCGGAAAGAGAAGCGTAAGGCTTTCCGATCGGCCGTTGCAGCCAGCACCTACCAGGACCTTGTCCAGGGACGCGGGCATCTCTTTGAGGGCAATCTCCCGCTGGTCTTCGAAGACCGGTTCGAAGAGGTCACCCGGACCGGCGACGTCATCTCGGCGCTTTCTGCACTCGGGGTCTATGTCGACATCGAGCGGGCGAAGAACAGCAGGAAGGTCCGTGCAGGGCGCGGCACCATGCGTGGCCGCCGCTACAAGCAGCGCAAGAGCGTCCTCATCGTCACCGGGAACGAACCGCTTCGGGCGGCCCGAAACCTCGCCGGTGTCGATGCCGTGACGGTCGATCAGCTGAACACCGAACTTCTGGCGCCGGGCACGCAGGCGGGACGCCTGACGGTCTGGACTGAGTCCGCGATCAGGAGACTGGAGGAGTTCTCATGATGCTGAAATACCCGTTCGTTACTGAAAAAGCAACGATGATGCTCGAAGGCGAGAACAAACTCCAGTTTATCGTGGAGAGAAATGCCACCAAGCAGAATATCAAGCGAGACCTGGAGTCGGCCTTCGGACAGGAGATCACCGGAATCCGCACAATGATGACCATGAAAGGTGAAAAAAAGGCCATTGTAAAGTTTGCGGATGAGAAAGCGGCTGAAGAGATCCTCAGCCGGCTGGGAATAATGTAAGGTGAGGTACGAATGGCACATCGTATTATAGCACAGAACCGCGGCAAAGGCGGCCCGTCCTATCGTGCACCGTCGCACCGGTATAAGGCCGAACTGCGTCACCTCGGGAAGAACGACGCCCTGATCTTCGGGAACGTCGTCGATATCGAGCACGACCCGGCCCGCCATGCACCGATTGCTTTTACACAGCTCGAAAGCGGTGAGAAGGCTTACATCCTCGCCACAGAAGGACTCGGTGTCGGGGATACGATCTCCTGGGGCCCGGGCGGCGTGGTGAAGAACGGAAACACCCTGCCGCTCCGTGAGATCCCGGTCGGTGCATACGTCTGCAACATCGAGGCCAGGCCCAACGACGGCGGTAAATTCGTCCGTTCAAGCGGTGTCCAGGCCCTTGTCATCGGCAAAGCCGACGACGGCAGGGTCGGCGTTCGGATGCCGAGCGGCAAGAACAAGTGGTTCAACGGTGTCTGCATGGCAACCGTCGGTATCGTTGCCGGTGGCGGACGGGGAGAAAAACCGTTTGCCAAGGCAGGAAAGAAGCATTTCCACGTCAGGTCCTCATCTGAACGGTGGCCTCGCGTCAAGGGTGTCTGCATGAACGTCATCGACCACCCGTTCGGTGGCGGCGGTCACCAGCACTGCGGACGGCCGAAAACCGTATCCCACGGGACGTCCCCCGGCAGGAAGGTCGGGCATATCGCCGCCCGGAGAACCGGCAAGTGGAAGAAGTGAGGGTGAATCATGGCAAAGAAGACACAGAAGCGAATGCCGCGGCGGCGGGAGGAGTTCACCTATCGTGGCTACTCCGTCGAGGACCTGCAGCAGATGGCTCTCTCCGAGCTGCTGCCCCTCATGCCGGCCCGGGCGCGCAGGAAGTTTGACCGCGGCCTCTCCCGGGAACACGAAAAACTCCTCGCCGATGTCCGTTCGGGAGACGCAAGCCTCCGGACCCATCTCCGGGATATGATCGTCATGCCCGAGATGATTGGAAAGACGATCGAGATCCACAACGGCAAAGAGTTCCAGAAGGTGGAACTTCAGCCCGAGGCGGTTTTCCACTACCTTGGAGAGTTTGCACTGACCCGCAGGAAGGTCTCTCACGGCAGCGCCGGTATCGGTGCGACCCGGTCGAGTAAATATGTACCGCTGAAGTGATGGCTATGGCAAGAACAGAGTATTCAGCAAAGATTGAGGGTGAGAACATCGCTCGCGCAAAAGCGAACGAACTCCCCGTCTCTCCCAAGCACTCGATCGAGATTGCCAGGTTCATCCGGAACATGACCACTACCGAAGCAAAGGCATATCTCGCCGATGTGGTGGCTCTGAAGAAGGCCATCCCCTTCAAGCGGTTCAACCGGAACGTCGCCCACAAGCGGTGCCTTGAAGGGTGGCCCGCAGGCCGTTACCCGGTCAAGGCCGCGGGAGCCTACATCCGGCTGCTCAATTCGGTCGAGAAGAACGCCGAGTATATCGGCCTCGATACCGGAAAACTTCGGATCGACCACGTCTCCGCCAACGCAGGCCGTGGTCTCCGGGCTTTCTTCCCGCGTGCGATGGGTCGCGCTACCCCGAAACGCAGAGAGACCGTGAACATCGAGATCGTTGTGACTGAGGTGGCGTAATGGCAATCGAGAAGAAGTTTATCACTGACGGTGTGCGCAACGTTCGCGTCGAGAAATTCCTCACGAAGGAACTCAAGCGGGCGGGATACGGCGGCATGGACATCACCCGGACGCCGCTCGGCACCCAGGTGACCATCTTTGCGGAGAAACCCGGTATCGTGATCGGGAAAGGCGGCAAGCAGGTTCGTCAGCTCACGCAGGACCTCACCACCACCTACGCGATCGAGTCCCCGCAGGTGGAGGTCCAGCAGGTCCAGAACCCCACCTTCAATGCACAGATCATGGCCGAGCGGCTTGCAAACGCCCTTGAACGCGGCTGGTACTTCCGTAAGGCCGGGCAGAGCACGATCCGTCGTGTCATGGAATCCGGCGCACTCGGCTGTGAGGTCATCATAGCCGGGAAACTGACCGGTGCCCGGTCGCGGACGCAGAAGTTTACCGAGGGTTACGTCAAGCATTGCGGTGAGCCCAGCGAGACAATCGTCGAGAAGGGTTACGCGCTTGCAATCAAGAAACTCGGGACCATCGGGGTCCAGGTCAAGATTGTCCCGCCGGATGCACGGCTGCCCGACACCTTCGATATCATCGAACCCGAGACGAAGAAGGTCCCGGAAGAGCCCGTTGAACCCGAAGAGGTCGGCGACGACGAGCTTGATGAGGAGCTTGCGGCGGTTCCCGACGAGGAATACGTGGAGGAGAGATAAATGGCAATCTTTCGTGCAAAGGAAGTGAAACAACTCTCCGACGTCGAATTGCTCGAGCAGGAGCAGAAACTATTCCTCGAACTGGTCCAGGAGCGAGGAAAAGTCAGCGCCGGCGGTGCCACAGAGAACCCCGGGAGGATTCGCGAGGTCAGAAGGACGATCGCGCGCATTCTGACCGAGAAAAACGCACGGAGGAACGCATGATCTCTCCCCAGAACGTCCTGCGGCACGAACTCATCGGCCTGGACGTTCTGGTAACCCGTGCAAGCAACCCGGGTCATGCCGGGGTCTCGGGTCGCATCATCGATGAGACCAGAAACACCCTGGTTATCATGACCCGGCGGGGAGAGAAGCGGATACCGAAACGGTTCAGCGTATTCCGCCTCCGGCTCCCGGACGGCACGACCGTCGATGTGGACGGTTCGAGCCTGGAGACACAACCGGAACGGCGGATCACTGCGCGGATCAGATAAAAGAGGATGAATAATGGCACGAAACATTGGATTGGACGTCCCCATTCCGGAAACGGAATGTGAAGACGCAAATTGTCCGTTTCACGGCACTTTGCCGGTACGCGGCCAGGTGATTACCGGCAAAGTCGTGAGCGACCGTATGAACGGTACCGTCGTCGTGGAGCATGAGTTCCTCCACTACGTCAAGAAGTATAAGCGGTACGAGAAACGCAGGTCCCGATACCATGCCCACAGCACGCCCTGCATCAACGCGGGCGTCGGCGACGTGGTCCGGATCGCAGAATGCAGACCGCTTTCGAAGACAAAGAACTTTGTGGTGGTCGAGGTGATGAAGGAATGAAGGCGATGCAGGCAACCATTCCGCGCGCACTCGCCACCGGCTCACAGATGGTCTGTTCCGACAACACCGGCGCACGGCTCGTGGAGATCGTCTCGGTCGACGGTTACCACGGGGTTCGGCGCCGGCAGCCCTGCATGGGCGTCGGCGACATCGCGACCGTGAGCGTCAAGAAGGGCACCCCCGATATGCGGAGGAAACTCGAGAAGGCGGTGGTAATCCGGCAGAAGAAGGAGATCCGCCGCCCGAACGGCATCCGGCTCTCGTTCGAGGACAACGCCATGGTGCTCATCAACGATAACGGGGAGCCGAAGGGAACGGAGATCAAGGGTGCCGTCCCCCGTGAGATCGCGGAGCGATACCCCAAGATCGCCTCCATGGCGACGATCATCGTGTAAGGTGTGGTGAAAAAGATGGTACGCATGGTCAGTACACAACCGAGAAAACAGCGCAAGGCGCGTTACAACGCACCGAACCACACCCGGGGCCGGTTCCTCTCTGCATCACTTGCCCCCGAACTTCGCGGGAAATACAACACCCGGCGGACCCGTGTGGTCAAGGGCGACACTGTCAAGGTGCTCCGTGGAGACTTCGCCGGGGATGAAGGCGTCGTCGACTCGGTGGATATGAAGGTATGCCGGGTGATCGTGCACGGCGTGATGGTGACGAAGGCTGACGGAACCGAGGTTCCCCGTCCTATCGACCCCTCGAACGTGCAGATCACGAAGCTCAACCTGAAAGACAAACTTCGTGAGGAGAGACTCGGAGGCGGAGCATAATGTCTCACTATCTCAAGCGGCTGGTAGCGCCAGGCTCCTGGCACATCCCGAAGAAAGTACAGAAATTCGTCATGAAGACCGCCCCGGGCCCCCACAACGCCGGCGCTCTGCCGGTCGGTGTCTGGCTCCGTGAGCATGTCCATCTTGCCGAAAATGCAAGCGAGGTCCGGAAGATCCTGCACCAGCGGGACATCATCGTCAACGGACGGGCCTGCAGAAACCCGCAGATGGGCCTTGGGGTCTTTGATATCGTCTCAATCCCGAAACTCGGGAAGCACTATCGCATCCAGCTCGATGTGCGGGGCAACCTGGTTGCCGTTGAGATTCCGGCGGAGTCCGCGAAGACCAGGCTTTGCAAGATCCGGAATAAGACCACGATCCGGGGCGGCAAGGTACAGTTGAACCTTGCATTCGGTGCGAACATCCTCGCCGACAACACCTACAAGGCAAAAGACTCCATTGTGGTGACTCTCGGAACGGACGGCGAAGACAGGTTCCGGATCGTCGACCACTTCCCCTTCGCGGAGGGCAATGTAGCCACAATCGTCGGCGGAAAGCACTCCGGCAGGGTAGGCAGGATCGTTGAGATCATCCGGACCGCGAGTTCCGGACAAAACCGCGTCATCCTCATGGATGACTCGGCAAACGAGCAGTTCGAAACCATTGAAGATTACATCTTCATGGTCGGCCGCTCCGGAATTGCACCTGAACTGGAGGCCCTGGCATGAGCGCAATGAAAGAGATCTACGTCGATAAGGTCGTTGTGCATATGGGTGTCGGGGAGAGCGGCGAGCGGCTGGTCAAGGCCGAAGACCTCGTGAAGCAGATCACCGGCCAGAAGCCCGTCCGCACCGTCGCCAAGCGGACCCAGCCGGCGTTCGGCATCCGGAAGGGTGCCCCCATCGGGTGCAAGGTAACCCTGCGCCGGGAGAACGCCGAGAAGTTCGTCAGGACCGCTCTCGATATCGTTGATCGGCGGCTTGCACTCTCTCAGTTCGACCGGACCGGCAACGTCTCGTTCGGCATTGAGGAGCATACCGACTTCCCGGGCATGTCCTACGACCCGGCGATCGGTATCTATGGGATGGATATCAACGTGGTGCTCGAATACAAAGGTGTGCGGATTGCACGCCGGAGCGTCGAGCGCAGGAAACTGCCGATGGATCAGAAAGTGACGAAAGAGGACGCCGTCGCGTTCATGCGCGAGCGCTACCAGGTGGAGGTGTAAGGATGGCAGAAGAGTCTGGAGCACCGTCAGCGGGCGAGCATGTAAGAAAGTTCGGCCGTGGTGCGAACGAGTGCCGCATCTGTGGTCGGAAGCAGGGCCTTGTGCGTAAATACGGCATCTACTTCTGCCGTCAGTGCTTCCGCGAATGGGCGGGAAAGATGGGCTTCAAGAAGATGAACTAGGGGTTGAGAGAATATGGCACGACTGAATCCAATCGCTGACGCGATGAGCACGATCAAGAATGCCGGCGACTCTGGAAAGAGTGAGGTTATTGTCGAGCCGGTGAGCAAGCTCCTCGGCGCTATGCTCCGCGTTATGCAGGAAAACGGCTTTATCGGCGGCTTCGAGTTCATCGACGACGGTCGCGGCGGCCAGTTCCGGATCCAACTCTCCGGAACGATCAATAAGTGCGGCGTCATCACCCCCCGGTTCCCGGTGACGATGACTGACATGGAATACTGGGAGTCGCAGTACCTCCCGGCAAAGAACTTCGGTATCCTGATTGTCTCCACCTCGAAGGGAGTCATCTCCCACGCAGAGGCCCGGAGCGCGGGTATCGGCGGGCAACTGCTGGGATACGTCTACTAAGGGAGGGAAGTGAGTATGGGAATTACACGAAAGGTTGAGATCCCTCCCGGTGTGGACGTCACGCTCGAGGGCAGTGTGCTCACGGTCTCGGGACCGAAGGGTACACTGACTCGTAATATGCGCTTCCCGCAGATCGACGTCGTGGTCGAAGACGGTGAACTCGTCGTCTCCACGGCATCCGATAAGAAGCGGTTCCTTGCCATGAGCGGAACGCTTGAAGCCCACGCAAAGAGCATGATCCGGGGCGTCACGGAAGGCTACGAGTACCGCATGAAGGTGGTCTACAGCCACTTCCCGATCCAGTTGAAACTGCAGGGCGGCAGCCTTGAGATCAACAACTTCCTTGGCGAGAAGCAGCCCCGGATCGCAAAGATCATCGAGGGTGTCAGCGCCAGGGTTGGAAACGATGAAGTGACCCTCACCGGCATCGATAAGGAGAAAGTGGGCAACACGGCCGCAAACATCGAACACGCGACCAGGATCACGAAACGTGACCCCCGGGTGTTCCAGGACGGCATCTACATCGTCGAGAGGGCGTGAAAGAGATGGATGAGATACGAAGATTGATCCGCGTCCGCACCCGGCACAACAAGCCTGCCTTTAAGAGGCGGGGTCTTCACCGCAAAGCGAGACTGGAAGATGTCTGGCGGCGTCCGCGTGGTCTACAGAGCAAGCAGAGAGCGCAGTTCAAAGCAAAGGGTGCACATCCCCGGCCGGGGTACGGAAGCCCCGTCACCATCCGTGGCATGCACCCGAGCGGCTATGAGGAAGTGCGGGTCTTTACCCCTGCAGAACTTGTGGGACTGATCCCGGAGACTCAGGCCGTCCGGATTGCCGGATCGGTGGGTAACAGGAAACGCGGCGAAATTCAGGCGCGGGCCATGGAACTGGGACTCAAGGTGCTGAACGCAAAGGACCTTACCCGTGCGGCGGAGGCTCCTGTTGCCGAAACCGAAGAGGAGGTGACCGAGGATGAGTGACCTAGCCGGTCAGAGGCGAATGGCAGCCGCCATCCTCAAGTGTGGTGCCAACCGCGTCTGGTTCGACCCCGAGCGCCAGGCCGATATTGAGGCGGCTATCTCCAGAAACGATCTGCGCGAACTCATCGAAAACGGTGCGATCAAGGCCCATATCATCAAAGGAAACAGCCGGGGCAGGACACGGGCACGGACGGCAAAGCGTTCGTACGGTCACCGGAAAGGACCGGGGAGCCGAAAAGGTGCCGCCGGAGCCCGGAGTTCCAGTAAGCGGATGTGGATCGGTAAGATCCGGGCGCAGCGCCGCGTCCTGCGCGAGATGCGTGATGACGGCAGAATCGACCGGAGCCTCTACCGCGTGATGTACCGGCGGGCTTCCGGAGGCCAGTTCCGGAGTGTGTCGCACCTTGCGGCTCACGTTGAGACGATGGCAGGGAGGATGAGATAATGGCAACCGGCCCAAGATATTTCGTGCCCTTCCGGAGAAGGCACGAGGGTAAGACTGATTACTACAAGCGGATGTCGCTCCTGTCGTCAGGAACCCCGAGAATGGTCGTCCGGAAGACGAACCGGCAGATCATCGTGCAACTGGTCGTCCCCGAGACTGAGGGAGACTGCACCCTGGTGGCTGCATACTCGGCTGAACTCGCCGGTTACGGCTATGCAGGATCGGCCGCAAGCACCCCGGCAGCTTACCTGACCGGGATGCTGTTTGCGGTCAAAGCGTTGAACGCAGGGTATGATGAGGCAATCCTGGATCTCGGGCTTGCCCGGGCAAAACCCGGAGCGCGCGTCTTTGCTGCTCTCAAGGGGGCAGTGGACGGCGGTCTCGACATTCCCTACGGTGAAGAGATCCTCCCCGACGAGGAGCGGCTCAAAGGCGCCCACATTGCCGGGTATGCTCCCGAGCGGGCGGGGGACCTGGTAGCGAATGTAGAGGCTGTGGCTCTGGCCATCAAGAAGGAGCTGGTGTAGACAATGGCATACGTACAGGAAGAATGGATTCCGCTCACCGGTCTCGGGCGCATGGTCGCTGCCGGCGAGATCACCAGTATCGATGAGGTGCTCGCAAGCGGCAGACCGATCAAGGAGCCCCAGATCGTCGATCTCCTCCTGCCCGACCTGGAGGACGAGGTCCTGGACATCAATATGGTCCAGCGTATGACCGACTCGGGTCGCCGTGTGAAGTTCCGCACCGTCGTAGTGGTCGGCAACCGGAACGGTTACGTCGGGTTCGGCCGGGGCAAGGACGCTCAGGTGGGTAACGCGATCCAGAAAGCAATCGTAAACGCAAAACTGAACCTCATCAAGGTCTCCCGGGGATGCGGGAGCTGGGAGTGCGGTTGCGATACCGCTCACTCGATTCCCATGGAGGTGACCGGCAAGGCGGGCAGCGTCCGGGTGACGCTGAAACCCGCCCCGCAGGGAATCGGTCTCGTGACCGGGGATATCCCGAAGAAGGTCCTGCAACTTGCAGGCATCAAGGATGTCTGGGCCTTCAACCGGGGACAGACCCGGACGACCATCAACTATGCCCAGGCGACGTTCGAGGCGCTTCGGCAGACGAGTCTCGTCAGGATTGGAGGGACGGAGTAAATGTATGCGGTAGTGCAGGTCCGCGGCGTGGTTAATACCAACCGTGAGATCAAAGATACGCTGAAGATGCTCCGTCTGCACCACATCAACCACTGCGTCCTCGTGCCCGATACCCCGGCGTACCTCGGCATGATTCGCAAGGTCAAGGACTTCGTGGCGTACGGCGAGGTTGACAGAGACACTCTGGCCACCCTCCTGCGCACCCGGGGCAGACTGACCGGGAACGAGCGGCTGACCGACGATTACGTCCGCGCGCATACCCCGTATGCGGGCATCGAGGAATTTGCAACAGCGCTTTGCAGCGGTGAGACAACGTTCCGTGATCTGGCCGAGATCAAACCGGTGTTGAGACTACATCCTCCACGAAAGGGCTATAATACAATCAAACGAACCTTTCAACAGGGAGGGGCGCTCGGCTACTATGGTCCCCAGATCAACGATCTCCTCTACAAGATGAGGTGAAACAATGCCCGTAAACAAGCGATCAAAATACAGGGGTTCACGGACCTGTGGCGGCGGCACGCACAAAAATCGACGTGGCGCCGGAAACAGGGGTGGACGTGGTAGAGCCGGCCAGCGCGACCACCGCTTCTCCCACTTCTACCTGAAGGGCGAGATAGCCAACGGTAAGCACGGTTTCGTCAACAAGACTTCCGTGCCGGTATCCGCTCTCGACGTCGGGGAGATCGACCAGATGGCTGAAGCGCTGCTCCAGGAGGGGCTTGCTATCCGGGAGGGCGACCTTATTACTCTCGACGCCACCGCGATCGGCATCGAGAAAGTGCTCGGCGGCGGCAGAGTCACACATAAACTGAGTATCTCCGCCCGGGAGTTTTCAGCACGGGCCCGGGCTAAAATTGAGGAGATGGGCGGTCAGACAACGACCGCCTGATCTTCTTTTCAGGTGAAACTATGGGAGATCTGCTGGATAGATTTGAACCAATCCTTGCAGCGATGCCTGCAGTCCGGAGTCCGGAGGGGCACGTCCACTTCAAGAACAAACTCATGTGGACGCTTGCAATTCTTCTCCTCTACTTCGCATTGACGAATATCGATATCTTTGGACTCTCTCCGCAGTCACAGGATATTTTTGGAATGTACCGCGCCCTGCTTGCCGGTGCGAGCGGTTCGCTTCTGCATCTCGGTATCGGGCCGATCGTCACCGCGTCGATCGTGCTGCAGTTGCTCAAGGGCGCTGGAATCCTGCAGATCGACACCAGTGAAGCACGCGGCCAGGTCATGTACATGGGCCTGCAGAAGATGCTCATCTTCGTGATGATCATCGTCGAAGGGTTCCCCATGGTCGCGAGCGGTCTGATGCTGCCCGACCCGTCGGTGGCGGCCCAGTTCTTCGGCGGCAATACGTTCACGGTCTCGTTCCTGATCTTCCTCCAGCTCTGCCTCGGCGGGCTCCTGGTGGTGTTGATGGACGAGGTCGTCACCAAGTGGGGTATTGGCTCGGGTGTGGGGCTCTTCATCGTTGCAGGAGTTTCCCAGGGCCTGGTGAACGGCTTCCTGAACTGGCAGACGGGCACCGATCCCTTCCCGATCGGGTTCTTCCCAAGGCTCTTCGCCATAGCGACGTCGGGGGCGAACTTCCTTCAGTACTTCGGTACGGACTTCTTGGCCCTCATCACGACGATCATCATCTTCATGGTCATCGTCTATGTGGAATCGACCCGTATCGAGATCCCGCTTGCGCATACCGCCGTCCGCGGCGCCCGCGCGCGTTTCCCGGTGAAGCTCATCTATGCAAGCGTTCTGCCGATGATCCTCGTCCGGGTGCTGCAGGCGAACGTCCAGATGATCGGGATGCTCCTCTCCAACGCCGGGATAACGATCCTCGGCGAGTTCCAGGATCAGCAGCCGATAAACGGCCTCATGTGGTTCATTGCGCCGATCAACCAGCCGACGGACTGGATGTGGTGGCTCTCCGACCTCGGGCACGCCCCCTGGGAGATCCTCATGCGGATGGGTATCGATGTCCTCGTCATGGTGATCGGGGGTGCGATCTTCGCGCTCTTCTGGGTCAAGACCGCAGGACTCGACTCAAAGGACGTGGCCCGGCAGATCCAGAGGAGCGGGATGCATATCCCCGGTTACCGCCGGAACGCTCAGGTGCTTGAGAAGTACCTCGACCGTTACATCCCGCGGGTCACCGTCATCGGCGGTGTGTTCATCGGGGTTCTCTCGGTCGTTGCGAACCTCTTCGGTGTCGTCGGTGCGGTCGGAGGTACCGGCCTGCTGCTTGCGGTGAGCATCACCTATCGGCTCTATGAAGAGGTCGCAAGCCAGCAGATCATGGAGATGTACCCGTTCATGCGGTCGTTCTTCGGCAAGGAATGAGTCCGGAGGCCCGACCCTTTGGGTCGGGCCGTCGGAGTCGTTCCTGGAGAAGCGGCGCGGAGCGCTCGC
>NZ_DANC01000050.1:0-1816 GCF_002499755.1 Methanoculleus sp. UBA291
GCACGGCGGACACCGGTATGCCGGAAAACGTCACCCCCACCCCGGCGGTCCTCCACTACGAGCGGGGGATGTCGCGATCCCGATCACCACTTCTGCGATCCCGGTAAGGGGTTTCGACAACGACGTCACGGAGGTGATCGCGATCGTCCTCGCCGACCGGCAGGCCGGAGTCCTGCTTGAGAACGGCTGGAACATCACCTCGGTCAGGACGGGCTTTGCGGAGGAGGACCCGAACCGGGAGCAGGGGTACATCGACGTAGAGTTCCGGAGCGACGAACTGCCGCTGTCGTTCTTCATCGAAGTGGACGAAGAAGAGAAGCAAACCGGCAAAGGGCGTTGCAACGCCACAGTCCGGGACGGAAGACCGGGTGCAGGCCCCCTTCCCGAGTATCACCAGGCGGCGTTTAAGTCCCGGGACCACCAGCGGCATGTCTTTGAACGGAACGAGAGGGTGATGATGATCTACAGCAGCACGACGATCTTCTACCTCTACCCGTCGTACGCGATCGTCGATATGGAGGGAATACTCGACTGACCCTCGCCTCGATGTGAGGCCGGCCTTCGCTGAAAAAGTATCGGGTCGGCCGCCTCCCGGGCCGATACCTACAGCGATGAGAGCCGCGCATTCCGCACGTATGCCAGCTGTTCGCGGACCCTCTCCGGGATCGTGCGGGGGTCCTCCGTCGTAGTGGCCTCCCTCCACTCGTCCCGGCACGAACAATCCAGCCCATCGAACTCCGCCGTATCAAAGCCGCAATTGTAGCGTTCAATCGCCCGCGTGACCTCCTCATCGCACTTCCCGCAGTTCCGGGCCCAGTCCAGGGACTCGACCGAGTAGTTCCAGGGGCTGACGTAGACATGGGCACGGTCCCCGAACCGCTCCCGGCACTGCTGCAGGAGGTTGACGAGGCTCCAGAGCCACGGCGGGCGGTAGAGGTTGTTCTTCCAGAGTTCGTGCACAACGGTGTTCTTCTCGACCGTCGTCACTTCAAGGTCGACATAGTCGATCCCCCGGGAGACACAGAAGGATATGGTATCGAGGATATCGCGTATCGCTTCCGCTTCCGTGAGGAACGGCGGCTTCACGAGCAGGAGCGGTTTTGTCAGTACGCCCATGCCCCGCATCCGCGAATAGAAGATATCGAAGTTGTTGGCCGAGAACCCTTTGTTGATACAGAGGTTCATCACCTGAGGGTTTGCAGACTCAAACCCGAACGCCACCTCAAGTTGCCGCCCGTTCAGGGCTTTCTTCATCTTCTGCACATGTTCATCGGGCGAATAGTCGATCCGCGATTCGACGACCACCTTCCTGATGTTTCGGTAGCCGTCGATATACGAACAGATCTTCTCGATGGCGGCGACCGGCATCTCACGTTCATTAAAGATATTCCCGTCGTTGTATATCGAGACAATCGGGTAATCCCGGAGGTCGACGGCGTTCATCACGTACTCGAACTGTGCGACGTACTCCGCCGCCGAGACCTCCCTGCCGCGGGACGTTGCACAGTAAAACCCGCACATGGTGCACCCCCCGGTCTTCTCGACCCACTCGCAGCCCGTGGAGCGAAGGAAGACGATCAAGCGCCTGATGGGCCGGCCGTCAAGGTAGCCCACCCTCTCTTCCCAGCCGATGGGCGTGGTAAAGTCGAGACTTTGTGAAGCATCTCCGTTCTGCCTGCGTAATTCGCTGGCCAATGTCCGGATTTCATCCAGGACGTCACGTTCTGTCGGGAGACCTATAGGAGCCTCCGCATCGCTACCGCTATCAGGTACGGCCTTTTCGAGAATAACGATTCCCCCCTCTCCCCCCCCCCCC
>NZ_DANC01000050.1:1969-2338 GCF_002499755.1 Methanoculleus sp. UBA291
ACCGCCGTATGAAGGTGCACGGGTCCGGGGATTGTCGCCTTATCTTACCAAGACATCCCCCTGATGGGCGTTTGTATATTTATAGTTTACCAAAACGTCACCATAACCGGTCCGGGTTTTCCAAATGGCATTCCATGACCGGAAATACAGGGGATCGGGCACTTCGCTGAAAAGAGCCGGATTTGAGCCGTCATCATACCCTATCGAAGAACCATTCATCCATTTATGAGACCCCGATCTCAAATGGAACTCGCGTCGGTATGCCAATTTTTATATACGTTGTTTGAGGGTATACTCCCCGGGAACCCGGAGGAGATTCACGGCCGGTGAACCGATCGGAGACGGGTCAAACGGGAGAGGTAACCGGAT
>NZ_DANC01000050.1:2524-2776 GCF_002499755.1 Methanoculleus sp. UBA291
TTTTCCGGAAAAAAAGCGAGATTGTGAAGCGTAAGGGGTGCACAGTGATGGCGCACCGGCGGCTAAGAGGGTATATTACATGAGAAGAGGAGAGGATATCTTGATACACCAGGGAGAGAAGATCTACGGCCGGGAATCGCTCACAGCAAAAGCCCTCGGGATCCTTCCCTCCTATAACGCCTATAGAAAGACGTACGATCTCCTCCAGCGGTCTCAACGATGGAGCCGTGAGGAACTCACGGCCTACCAGAT
>NZ_DANC01000014.1:0-491 GCF_002499755.1 Methanoculleus sp. UBA291
AGAAGGTAACCTCACCGTTTTCGTCTCAGGGGGGAGAACAGAGGAACAAGTAAGACAAGAAATTGAGAGTAAAATGAGCAGAAATCGACAATACGGAATACATGTGCTTTACATTCATGGGATAGGGAGATCTAATATCGAAAAAATCAAAATGGTAATCTACGATCTTAAATCAAAATACTCTACACTCAAAATCCAGAGTTCAGAATACCAAAATATCATTTCAATGAAGTTGACTTTTTAAATCATTTATCCAGCCGGTCAGACTCGCTAGGGCAATGAGAAAAGTGGATGTGGGGCGGTTTACCCCCGCTCTCTCCCGCTCTTCTTCCTCCGCGGCTGGGGCTTGCTGGTGCCGCCCCCATGAAATCGTAGTCGCCGCCGCTGAAATCCGCTGAGTTTGCGTTGAAATTACGCTCCACTCCGCCAAGGGTACCGGTAAGCGATCCCTGATCATGAGGGCGTCCCAAAATCTCTTTGCCGGGAGGAGG
>NZ_DANC01000014.1:681-867 GCF_002499755.1 Methanoculleus sp. UBA291
TCGAAACTCTTCGAGTTTCTCGATCTCCGGTTCTGATGAAACGTCTCACTCTCCGACCAGTCGTTCCCCGCGGGGAGTACAACAAGGGTTTGCAGGGCATTTGGGGACAACCTTGGTCTTTCACTCTTTGAGAACGTTCTGACGGCGGGTAACTGATACTCTTTGAGGGCATCCCAAAATGCCTTT
>NZ_DANC01000014.1:1077-10557 GCF_002499755.1 Methanoculleus sp. UBA291
CTGTCCTGGATATCGTTCAGAGGAGAGAAACTTCGGAGGTGCGTGCTCCGATAAGGGTGTACAGAACATTCATAGATCTTTTTGGGATGAGTTCTTTGATAAGACAGATACGCAATATAGAAACCCACTATATATTGTGGACACTATAATTACTACAGGGAACAATATGTTTGGTCCTCTACGCGATCAGAAAAACAACCTATCATATACCGGCGCCGAAACCGCCCCGGTGCGGCATGCGGCAAAAAACATCCCAGTTCAGCGTCAAAGGCAGACACAGCGTCACACGGATAAAGGCGCCTATGCCGACGCCGTCTCGACGCTCGGAAAGAGCCTGGTTCACCACGGCCCGTATAACGACCGGGCCTACCTCTTCCGCCTGAACCCGGCGGACCTCCCGGAGATCTCCGGCCGGCTTCTCGCGCTCGCGAGAGGGCGGGGCTATTCGCGGGTAATTGCGAGAGTCCCCGCTCCGGCACGCAACCATTTTGCATCGCGCGGCTACACGCCCGGGGCGTACATCCCCCGGTTGTACCGTGGAGCGGTGGACGGCTACTACATGGTTAACTACCGCAACCCCCCGGAAAGCGACTGGCGGGATGGGATCGACGATGTCCTTGCGGTTGCACGAGAGAAGGCACAGGGGAGTGCAGCGAGCCAGGTACTCGAACCCGGCTTCACCTGCACCCCTGCCGCACCGGCGGATGCCCCGGCACTCGCGGCGATCTACCGGAAGGTCTTCCTGACCTATCCGGTCCCCGTCCATGACCCGGCCTACCTTGTGCGGGGGATGCAGAGCAACCTCCTGCGGTGTTTCTGCATCCGAAAGGACGGGAGGATCGCCGCAGTTGCCGCTGCGGCCGTCGACCCTGACGGTCGGTTCGCGGAGATGACCGGCTTCGCGACGTTGCCGGAGTACCGGGGTCATCGGTTCGCGGGTTGCCTCCTCTGGCGAATAGAAACGGAGATGCGCTCAATCGGCGTAAAGACCGTATTTGCCATCGTTCGGGCCCGTTCGTACCCGGCGAACACCACTTTTGCCCGGGCCGGCTACACCCACACAGGGACGCTTGCGGGCTGTGTCAACATATGCGGCTCTCTTGAGGATATGAGCGTCTGGTACAGATCGCTCGACGACGGGAAAGCGGTCTCTCCATAGGGCCGATCCGGCGTATCCAGCAACGTCCGCGGAAAAGAATAAGGTAAGTACCGGCCCACACCACCGTGAGGAGACGAAGATGGAGAGCCGGACTACGTATGACGCCGTCGTTGTCGGAGGCGGACCCGCCGGGAGCACCGCCGCCTGCCTGCTTGCGGGATTCGGATACCGGGTGGCGCTCCTTGAGAAGAAGACATATCCCCGGGAGAAAGTCTGCGCGGGGTGCCTCAGCCAGAAATCCGTTCGGTTCCTCGACCGGGTGTTTCATCTGCCCGTCCCCGCCCTCCGGCAGGAAGGGCTGCTCGATGCCATCGGGACCAGGTACGCGCTCTACATCGGGAGCAACCGCATCCTTGCCGGGGGCCTTGCCGAGCCGTTCTACTTCACCCGGCGGGACCGTTACGATGCCTTTCTTGCCGGGAGAGCTGCGGATGCCGGGGTGGATGTCCGTGAAGGCGTGGAAGTCGTCGCCGTCGACCACGCCCGCCGGGCCGTGACGACGTCGACGGGGGACCGCTACGCCGCCCGGGTCATCATCGGGGCCGACGGGATCCATAGCCAGGTCCGCCGTTCCCTCCCGGGGAGCATCGTCGATCATGAACAGTGGCGTGAAAACCTCGGGTGGGCCATGGAACTTTCAATCCCCCGCAAGGAGGCCCGGGAACAGATGGAGAGGGACGGGGCGATTCGGCTGGACGCCGATCTCGCGATACCACACCTTGTCCTTGACGCCTGCCGGTGGGGCTACGGGTGGGTATTCCCGAACCAGGACGCGATCGTCGTCGGGATCGGGGGGCTGCTGCAGAAAAACCGGAAGGGTTTTCCCGAACGGTTCAGGGAGTTTTTGACAGCCATCGGTCTTGCGGCGTTCACGGACCAAAAACCGGCGGGATATCCCCTGTCGTTCGGCAATTACATCTCCTCCCCTGCTTACGAGGGGACAGTCCTCGTCGGCGACGCGGGCGGGTTTGCAAGTCCCATCCTCGGCGAAGGGATCTTCTACGCCCACCGGACCGCAGAACTCGCCGCTCACGCCGTCGACCTCCACCTCGCGTCAGGTGCGCCGCTCGGCGAGACCTATACCGCTCTCCTCAACCGCCGTCTCATCCCCGAACTGCAGGCGGAGAAGACGTTGCGGGACTTCCTCTACGGCTGCCTCGACGCCCGGATACACGTGCCCCTCAAGGCCCTGATGCGGGCGACGAACGGCCGGGTCATCGACGCGGTCCAGGGACACCGGTCGTTTTTGGGGTTCCAGCGGGACAATGATCTTCATACCTCCGTCTGGTGACACCCTTCAGGCCGACGGGGAGACCTCCTGCACCGGGAACTGGACCTCGGTCAGGAGTTCGGCTTCCGGGACCCCGTGAGGGTTGTTGAGATAGAGTTCCCGCGAGGGGCCGGCCGGTGAGAGGCGGTGCTCGCCCATGTAGGCGAAGAGCCGTTCGTAAGCCTTCCCGACCCCGGGATAGGGGCCGGTGTAGAGCACCGAGACGAATCGACCGCCCGGAAGGGTCCTGATCTCGACCCGGGAGCCCGCGACGTTGACCGATCCGGTGATCGGGATCGCCATCTCGATGTCCGCGTCCGTCTCCCGGTACTCGTCGTCGTGGCAGATATACATGATCGGCCCGGCCATCTTTGCGGCGGGCTGCCGCCCGTCTACAGGGAAGACGAACGTGAAGAGTTCTTCGATCAATCCCGGAATGGTCTCATGGTAAACACCCTTCTCCCGGCGGGCGAGCGCCCGGAGGGCAGGGACTTCCTTGATAACAGGTTCGGTTACCGACATACGGAATCCTCCGTTCAGCGGGTCCTGCGTCCGCAGGATCTCCGCAATCGCATGCAGCCGCCCGATCTCCTGTTCGGTTGCGGCGAGACGCCGCGCAAAGAGGTCCCGGATAGCCCCGGCATCCCCCTGCTCCCGTGCCGCGAGGATGACCTCGACCTCTCCGAGGTCGAACCCGAGCCGGAGCAGGTGCCCGATATGGATGCCCCGCTCAGCCTGGGCGACGGTGTAGTAGCGGTACCCCGTGCAGATGTCTCGTGCCACCGGAACAAGGAGGCCCCGCTCGTCGTAGAGGCGGAGCGCCTTCTGCGAGAGCTGGGTGATCCGCGAGAACGTACCGATAGGAATCTGATTGACCGGCATGGATTAATCCACTGTTGGCGTCGCCGGGTAATAGAAGGTCGGAGTCTTCCCCGGGGGAGAGTTCCCCCCGATACACCGGTTCCTGGTTGGATGATGTCAAACGTCAACCCTCAGGAGAGGGCGGGAGCGGATCACCAATTCTTGGTGAGGGAGAGGAGCATCTTTCTGACCTGGGCGGTCAGTTCGCAGTCAGGATTGATCTCAAGCGCCTTGTCGGCGCACGCAAGCGCGTGGCGGTACATGCCGAGGTGATAGAGGACGCTGCACTTCATGCTCCATCCGGCGGCATACTTCGGATCGATTGCAAGCACCCGGTCGAAACATTCGAGCGCCTTGCGATACTCCCCGAGCGCATACAGGGCACCGCCCTTCAGGCTCCAGACCCGGACGCTTCCAGGGTCGTCGGCTATAGCCCGGTCGTAGCAGGCGACGGCCTCTTCGTGCTGGTGCTGGAGAAAGCGGGCGTAACCGAGATCAGTCCAGGCCGCCACGAAGTGAGGGTCTATCGCGAGCACCCGCTCGTAGCAGGCGACGGCATCGTCAAGCCGCTGCATCGCGACGAAGATGCCGCTCCGGTTGTACCAGGCGACAGCGGAGTTCGGATTGAGTTTCACGGCCCGGTCGTAGCAGGTGAGCGCCGCATCGAGCCGGTTGCGGCGCCGGTGCAGCATCCCCCGGGAGACCCAGGCAGGGGCAAACTCCGGGTCGATTGCAAGAGCCTTCTCCCAGCAGGCCAGCGCTTCCTGCTCCCGCCCGAGGAGATCGAGGAAGACGCCCTTGTTGTTCCACATCTTCACGTTGGACGGGTCCTCTTCGAGCACCCGGTCGAAACATCCGATCGCCTCATTGAATCGCCCCTCCTGGGCGAGAGAGACCGCCTTCCTGCTCACTGTCGTATCGGTGTCCGTACCGGCCGGAACTTCGGGATCGCTCCTCCCGAAGAGGCGTCCTGTAATGTTCATTCCGGATATTCCCCCCATGGTCTCGCTACTGGTAGCGCGCATACGATATAACCGTTCCCCCGCCGCCGGCTATAGGCAGACAGGGAAAAACAGTCTTCCCGGGCATTCGGCCGGGAGAAGAAACCAGCGCTCCTGTTCACGAGGGGTCACGCCGGGCGGGGCCGGTGCCGCATCGCCGGGATCACCCGCGCTACCCGTGCGGCGCCTCCTTCACGGCGGAGTTCGGTGTGCACCCGGGCATGGCAGATGCCGCAGAGAGTAAGCAGGTTCTCCGGGTCGTCGTTTGTGGGGTCGAGGTCGATGTGGTGGACGTGGAGGTCCGCCGTCGCCCCGCAGACCGCACAGGCTCCGCCGTCACGGTCAAGGACGGCCGTCCGGACCTCCCGCCACCCCCGAAGTCCGTACTTCGCCCGCGCCCGTATCCGGACGCCGAACTCCTCGCAGAAGACGGCGCCTTCCTCCCGGACGGCGAACGGACACCGGCAGCAGAGGCGGACGAAACCGTTCCGGTCCGGGCGGCCGTCGCAGAGGGGGGAAGCGTGCGTGCGGTCGAATGCATCGAGATCGAGCTGCAGGTCAACGGTCATGCCAGAGGATCTCTTGCGGGATGCCCGATTACTCTTTCTTCTCCTCCCGGTAAGGCACCGGGACGTAGGCGACCGACGGGCGACGGGGCATCGCCTGCAAAAAAAGGTCCATTAACCGGTAGATCCCGGCGGGCATGCCGGTGGTGACGGGAAGCCCGAGGTCCCGGGCCTGCTCGAGGGTGATCGGGCGGTCGTGGGTCCACGCCCCTTCCGTGAGCAGGCGTGCAAGATTGACCGCCCGCCCGGTCTCCATCCGATCCCGGAGCAGGTCGGCCACGAACTCCCGCATCTGGTTCTGGGCCTTCGCTGCGATGTCGACCAGAATGAAGGTCTTATCCTCGATCTCCTCCGGCGGTTTCAGGTGCGGGACCCGCAGGATCGATGCCGCCGGGTAATCGCCGACCCGGGGATCGACCGGGCCGAGCACGGCGTTCTCGTCCATCGCCACTTCGTCGGCGGCGAGGCAGAGGAGCGTCCCGCCCGACATGGCGTAGTGCGGGACAAAGACCGTCACCTTCCCCCGGTGGCGCCGGAGCGCCATTGCAATCTGTTCGGCGGAGAGGACCAGGCCGCCGGGGGTGTGGACGATGAAGTCGATCGGCATCTCCGGTGCCGTGAGCCGGATCGCCCGGAGGATCTCCTCGGAGTCGGTGATGTCGATGTAGCGGAAGAGCGGGATGCCCAGAAAGCCGATCTGCTCCTGCCGGTGGATGAGGGCGATGACCCGGGTCCGGCGCTCGGCTTCGAGCGCCCTGATAGCCCGCAGGCGGCGGGCCAGGGTCATCTGCTGCTGGATGACCGGCACTGCGAAGATGAGAAGAGCAACGGCGACGAGGAGTACGATCCAGATCTCGGGCATACCGGCACCTGTGCGCACCCCCGGTAAAGAAGGTTCGCCCAGAGGGGATCACGACGCCCGCCCGCACCGGCGCCGGGAGACTATCCGGGAGTTACGTCGGGCGTCTCTCCAGGGTATGCTCCATAGGAGAGGAACTCAGCGATCGACGTCTGCCGGGTCCGGCCCCCTTCGAGCGTCGAGAGCCTGACCCCGATAAGCCGGACGGGTTCGCCGTTGAGGAACGGCAGGAGCAGCACGGCTGCGGCACGCCGGATCGTCTCCGGGTCGCCGGTGAACCGCGGGAGCGTCCGGGACCGGGTATGCGTCTGGAATCCGCGGTACCGGACCTTGACGGTGACGGTCCGGCACCGCAGGCCGTCGGCCCGAAGCGTTCCCGCGACGTCGTCCGCGAGACCCGTCAGGGTCCCGGAGAGGACGGACGGGTCGGCGGTGTCCGCTTCGAACGTCGTCTCCCGGGAGATGGACTTGCATTCCTCTCGATCCCGCACCTCGCTGTCGTCGATGCCCCGGGCGAGGCGGTGTACCAGGACGCCGGCTCGCCCGAACCGGGTGATGAGGTCCTGGACGTCGCGGCGTGCAAGGTCGCCGACGGTCAGGATACCCATCTTCCGGAGGTCCTCGCCGGTCTTCTTCCCGACGCCCGGGATCTTCTCCACCGGCAGGGGGGCAAGGAACGCCGCAACCTCTCCTGGCGGGACGACCGTCAGCCCGTCGGGTTTCCGGTAGTCGGAGGCGATCTTGGCCACGGCCTTGCCAGGGGCGACGCCGACCGAGCAGGTGAGCCCCGTCTCTTCCCGGATCTCCCGCTTGATTGCGGCCGCAAGGGTTCCCGCCGCCGCGAAACTCCCGGTATCGCTGACGTCGAGGTAGGCCTCGTCGATGCTCACCTGCTCGATGCGGCCGGCATGCCGGGAAAGGAGAGCCATGATCCCGCCCGAGACCCGGGAGTAGAGCGGGCGGTCCACCGGGAGGTAGACGCCGTGCGGGCAGAGGTCGTACGCCCGGGAGATCGGCATGCCGGAGTGAACGCCGTACCGGCGGGCCTCGTAGGAGCAGGTGCTCACGACCCCCCGGCCAGCCCCGCCCTTCGGGTCGGCGCCCACGATCACCGGCCTCCCGGCAAGGGACGGGTTGCGGCGGACCTCTATGGAAGCAAAGAAACTGTCCATATCCACGTGCAGAATGATCCGGCCGGCTGTCACTCCAGGAACCCCTCCCCGATCTCTCGAAAGAGTGTTGGCAATCCGGCGATATAGGAGGTTTGGTGGGGTGTGTGGGAAGATGCGATCCTGAAAGAGGGGTTGCACGGGTGCCGGATGTGGGGCGGGAGCGTTCGGGGGGACGACGCGCGCGCGCAACAGCCAGCAGGCCACCCGCGCAACTCACGGCCGGCTCCCGGGGCGGACACGATAGAAGAAATGCGCTTCGTATCCCTCGCGTGCGGAGGTCGGTCGGTGGAGAGGGTGCGACGGCGCGAACCTCCCTTTCTCGAAAGTGAATATTGCTCCATACGCTCTCCGATCGGTCCCCCATTAAACAAAAATATTTGTGTTAATAAAATTAAAAATGATCAATTTTAAATAGATTTAACACAAGCGTACTTTCGTTGTGCGGAGTCCGGGCCCTCTCCACACAGCACTGAAAAATGGAGGAACGGAATGAAGAAAATTTGGAAAGAGGACGCCGTATCACCCGTGATCGGCGTCATGCTCATGCTGGTGGTGACCATTATCATCGCCGCAGTAGTGAGCGCGTTTGCCGGCGGGATTGCGGGGGACGGCGCGAAAACCGCACCGGCCGCTGCGATCAGCGTCGGATTCCTGGAGGATGACGGGGGCATGGGGCCGGACAATGTCGCGAGGAAGATGACGTTCGAGCACCTGAGCGGCGATGCGATCCTCACGAAGGACATCGAGATCGTCACCTACTACACGCTGACGAACGGGACGGTCATCAAGCACACACAGACGCCTGCCAGCGAGGCCACGGATCTTTATGGGTCGGGCGGCGTCAGCCGTGTACCGTTCATCAACGATCAGTCGTTAGGGCGGGCCAGTGACAATCCCCTGACCGACTTCGGCAACTACACCTGGAAGGCCGGGGGTATCCTGAGCACCGGAGGAGACCGGGGGACCAGCGCCCTCCTTGGATTCGATGTCACCGACCCGGACAACAGATTCGGCTCCGGATCGGTCGTTGACGTCAAGATCCTTCATACCCCGAGCGGGAAGTACATCTACGACAAAGAGGTGATTGTAGCATGAAGACGGTTGGAGATTCTGCAGTCTCGCCGGTCGTCGGCGTCATGCTCATGCTGGTGGTGACCATCATCATCGCCGCGGTGGTGAGCGCGTTTGCCGGAGGCCTGACATCGGACAGCAGCAAAGCCCCGCAGGCCACGCTCTCCGTGACCGGCGTCATCGAGGGTATCGAGGACACGGCCGAGGATGACTGGGTCCCGACTTATCCTGCTAACTTCACCGCCAAGAACGGGCTGCTCTTCGAGCATAAGGGCGGCGATGGCTTCGCCCTCTCCGGCATCTATGTCCAGATACAGAGCCAGGACACCAAGTACGACATAAGCTCCTACGATAAGCTGCCCGCGGCGAATTGCACAGCCGATGTGACGTCCTACCTCGTGGAGGTCGGCGACAACGACGGGTATATCTCCCCGGGCGACAAGTTCATGCTCTATGCGGACAATTGCCGCATCGACCATGACCCGACGTATGGCTACAACCACGCACCCCAGATCTCCTGGAAGCCCGAAGGCGCAGCAGGCGGGATCGCCGCATACCTGAACACTCTGATCGAGTACAAGATCATCGACAAAGCAAGCGGCAAGGCCATCCAGTCCGGGTCCCTTACGCTGCATTAAGCCGTCGTGGTGAGAGGTGCGGAGAACTTCTCCCCCCTCTTCATCCCTGAAGCGCCGGGGCAGACGAACCGCCCCGGCTGCACGGCCCTCCAGACCACTACGAGACGATGAGGCCCTTTCTCCTGCCGGCTTTTGCAGGGTGCGCCACCATGGGGAGGCGGATGCAGTTATCTTCATCGTCCCCTCCACGCCCGCCCGAACCCCCGTCCGGCAGAGTGTGACCGCCGTTACTCATTACGAAAGCGGGCCCGATGCCGCCCGGAAGATGCCCGGCCCTTAACCCCGGGTATCCCCCATTGCATTCCCTCCCGTCCGGATGCGAGCATGCCGCATGTGATCCAAGGCAGAGGTCGGCAAGCGGAATTTTCGCGTATTCACCGCTCTTGAGGAGCACGAGCGCCTTGCCCCACCCAATGAAAGCTCAAAGGAGCACTTGAAATCGGACTTTGTGTTATTGAAATGGATTACAGTAATACGTGGGCGAGTGAGAACCACTCGCTCCACCTTATCCGTCTGATCGGCAGGAATGTTTGCGATCGCGGGATTTTGAGGACGTGCAACTAAAAAGGGGTTATGGAGGGGTTTACCGGGCCGGGATGATGAGCGAGCGCTCGCCGGCGGGCATAAACTCGCGGATTGCACCCTTCGCGAACTCGCGGCGCGGTTCGGAGAAGTCGAACTTCAGGGCCGGGTCGGCGAAGCAGACCTTCACGAGCGGGCTGTAGCAGAACGCGTCGGCGCGGCCGTAGTGAGCGCCCGCGACGATTGCGGCGTATTCTCCCTGGTGTCCGACGTTCATCGCGTAGTTCGGGTAGTTCGGGCCACGCAGTTCTCCCATCAGACCGCGGTCGGACTCCATAGAGAGCGAGTTTGCGGAGCCGCA
>NZ_DANC01000027.1:0-12684 GCF_002499755.1 Methanoculleus sp. UBA291
CCTGCCGTTGCTCCCCATCGCCTCACGGAGAGAAGCGTCCTCCTTGAGGCGGAGGACCGCAGACCGTATGCTCGCGACGTCCCCGGGTTTGACCACGATACCGCACCCTGCTTTCCGTATGACATCGGCGGTCTCGCTCTCCGTCGCGACCATGGCGATGATCGGCTGGCTGCAGGCCATGAGATTGATCGTCTTCCCGGGCAGGCAGGGAGCCTTCATCCTCTCGTCGAGCGAGATGAATGAGACGTCAGAAGAGTTAACCAGATTGAAGTACTCGGCACGGGGGAGAAGTGACAGCAGCCTGACGTTGTTGATCTCTTCCAGGTGTATCCTCGTCTTGAGGTGCCGCTTCTCCGCACCATCTCCAGCAATGCAGAAGATAGTATCGTCATGGTCCCGCAGGGCCTTTGCAGTGTCCAGGATGTTGTCGATGCCCTGGTACGGAGAGAGGATTCCCGCATAGGATATCAGGAACTTATCCTCGATACCTTCCCTTTCCTTGAAGTCCTTCCTATGAACGAGGCCGTTAAACTCGGAGAGGGAAACCGAGTTGAAGATATGAGTGACCTTCTTTGGATCGGCACCCCGCTGCTGCACATATTCGATGCCGCCATGTGAGAGGACAGTGATATGGTCGGCGTGCCTGTACGCCTCACCCTCAATGTGCTCCAAGACCTTGATCATGACGGGGTTTTTCAGTACCCCGACCTCAGTAAGTTCTTGGGGATGGAAATCCTGGAAATTAAGGACAGAAGGGGTTCCATCGTACCGCTTGATCTTCTTTGCAAGGTAGTATAGAGGCAGTGGCGGTATATACATCAAACAGACATCATATTTTTTACCGACCTCACGGTACTTCTTGAAGTAGTAATAGGGCAGATAAAAGTGCTCAAGTCCCCTGACAAAGATGTTATCGCGATTTGCCGGGTGCTTACACCGGTAGATCGTGACGCCCTCTACCTCCTCCTCAAGAGGGAATTCTTTCCCCTGATCCTCCTTGTTCAGATTAAACTCTCGAGGATATGAGGTTATGACATCAACGATATGCCCTCGCTCTGCAAAAGCCTTGGCGAGATCGAAATAGATGTGGGCAGCGCTCCCGATCTCCGGTATAAAGTAAGCAACAACCAGCAGTATTCTCATAGATGCACCAAATAAGAATGGGCAGGTTAGAACTCCGCACTTTTCTCGATATTCTCCCGGTTCTCCACAAACCACTGATAAGTCTGCTCAAGCCCCTCCCTGAACTCGGTCTGGGGGGTGTACCCGAGGAGATCGCTCGCCTTGTCGATACAGGAGAGAAGCCGGTTCTTCTTATCCCAGTCCCGCCGTTCCTTAAAGGCAATGCCCGCCTTGTTCCCCGTTAACTCGTTGATCCAGTTCGCGAGGTCGATGATCCGGATCTCCCTGCCGGCGCCGAGGTTGATCGCCTCGCCAACCGCGTTCTCATGGGTGGCCATCTTTACGAGGCCGTTGACCAGATCCCCAACATAGGTGAAATCCCGGGACTCCTCCCCGGTGCCTGTGATCGGCAGGGGAAGACCGTTCATCGACCAATAGAAGAAGTTCGGGATGACGTTCCGGTACTTGCCGGGGACCTCTCCAGGTCCGTAGGAGTTAAAGAACCGGGCATTGACAATAGGTAACCCGTAGAGGTTGTAGAAGTAGTTGGTGTAGAGCTCACCGATCATCTTGGTGACCTGGTAGGGAGTGTAGAGCTTGATGGAGATATCATGCTCTTCAAACGGCATCTTGGAGTCCAGGCCGTAGATGCCGCAACCGGACGAGGCGTAGATGAACCGCTCGACATCCACGAGATGTGCATACTGCAGGACCTTGAGGATCCCCATACCATTCACCATCAGATCTTTCTCGGGGTTGTCGACCGAGTTCTGGTTGGCAAAGTGGGCGGCGAGATGGTAGACGATGTCGGGCTTCGACTTAAACGCCCACTTTAACTTCTCTTCATCCAGGATATCGCCGTGGATGAACTGGACGTTGTCCCCCCGGGTGATATTCCACTCGTACGAGGAGGAGAGATTGTCGAGGATGATGATCTTCTCTGCATCGAGATCAGAGAGCCTCCTGACCAGGTTCCCGCCGATTGCACCGGCGCCGCCGGTGACCAGCACAGTCTTTCCTTCAAAAAATGATTTTTCGTTCTCCATCGTGCTCACTCCTCGATCCGGTAATACCGCTTCATCCACTCGACCGTACGTCGGACACCTTCCTCCGGCGAGACCTTGGGGTCGTGCCTGAGGTCACGGACGGCCTTCGTGAAGTCCATTGTCTTCACTTTCGTCGTAAACGGCTCGGCCTCCTCATAGGTGACAAGCGAGTCATCTCTGCCGACGGCCTTAAGAATAAGGTCGGAATAGTCTTTGATCTCCCGCTCCCACTCGGGGCGGCCGCCGACGTTGTAGACTTCTCCGGGAATGAAGTTGTCTACGATATTCGCCCAGGTCCTGCAGGAATCCTCGACGAAGTCGATGATCCTCTTGTGGCCCTTGAAGACCGTATAGGGTCTGTTGAAGAGCGCATGATAGATGAATTTGGGGATAAAACCGCGGTAGGGATTATAGTGCTCATGCGGGCCGTAGCAGTTCACCGGCCGGACACGGACCGTCTCGGTGCCGAACATCGCTGCCGAGTTCAGGCACATGAGCTCGCCCGCCCACTTGGTGATGGCGTAATCGTTCATTTGATAAGTATCCCTGATGGGATTGTTCACCATCACATCCTCGGACATTGTCCCGCTATAATCCCCGTAAACCTCGGCGCTGGAAAAGAATATCATCCGGAACTTCAGTTTCTCCTGAAGACGGAGCATATGCTTGGTCCCGATCACGTTGGTCTGCCAGAGATTTTCGTAGTAATCTTCGCCGTTCCAGCGGCCGTACTCCGCAGCGAGATGATATACGTAATCGAACTTCGAGCGGTCGAAGACCCGTTCCAGCTGCCGATAACTCCGCGTATCTGCCCGGATGTAATTCTCCCGGTCGTTGTTCAGGAGGTCGAGTGCGACGACCTCATGACCCCGGCTACGCAGTTCGTTGACGAGATTGGTGCCGATGAATCCGGCACCGCCTGTAACAAGAATTCTTTGTGTTTCCATGTGTATTTCACCGAATCAATGAATTGTTGTTCCGCGACGGTATGCCGCCGCATATCGTCGCAATCATCCTGCCCGCCATACCATCCCCGTAGGGGTTCTCCCAGGTCCCCGACCGGGAGAGCATCTGCCCGGCAGACGCCAGGATCTCATCGGCCCCTGTCCCCGCCAGAACGTTCGCTCCCACCTCGATCGTCTCCGGACGCTCGGTGTTCGCCCGGAGGGTGACGCAGGGCACCCCGAGGATGCAGGTTTCCTCCTGGACGCCGCCGGAGTCCGTCAGGACGAGGCGGGCGTTGGACTCAAGCTGCAGGAATTCGAGGAACCCGACGGGGTTCATGACGGAGATCCCGTCGAGTGTGACCCCGAACCGCTCGACCATCTTCCTGGTCCGGGGATGCATCGGGAAGATGACGGGGAGCCCGTACTCCCGGTGGACCGCCTCGAGCCCCGCGATGATGCTCTGGAGTTTCTCGGGGTTGTCGACGTTCTCCTGCCGGTGGGAGGTGACCAGGAAGTATTCGTGGGGCTCCAGTCCGAGGGTATCGAGGACATTCGCCTTCTTCTTCGCGATCTCCCGGTTCTGAAAGACCGCGTCGACGATGGTGTTCCCGGTCATGCAGATCTTGTTCTCCTCGATGCCTTCCTTCTCAAGGTACCGCCGTGCAGTCTCGGTGGGAGCGAAGAGATAATCGGAGACGTGATCCGCGACCACCCGGTTGATCTCCTCGGGCATCGTCCGGTCGAAACTCCGGAGACCGGCCTCGATGTGGCCGACCCGGATGTGGAGTTTTGCGGCCGCGAGAGCCCCGGCCATGACGGTGTTGGTGTCGCCCTGAACGAGAACGATATCCGGGGATTCCTTCACCAGGACATCTTCGATGCCGGTCATGATCTTTGCGGTCTGGCCGGCCTGGGTCCCGGAGCCGACGTCGAGGTTGTACTTCGGCTCGGGCAGTTCGAGTTCCTCGAAGAACGCCCGGTCCATATCATAGGAGTAGTGCTGCCCGGAGTGGAGGATGAAGTAGTCGAGGTTTCGGATCTCGCACTCACGGATGATCGGGGACATCTTGATGATCTCCGGCCGGGTTCCAAGCACAATTGCAATCATCTTTAGATCCTCTCTAGTGGGAAGTCCCCGGCTCAGCCTTTCCGGCCCCCTTTCCGATCGGGGCCCCGGTCACAGGAGCGGCAGCTTTCCCGCCTCCCTGCCCCTGCATGATCTGCACGAGCGAGTAGAGGATTATCCCCACAGTAGTGAGCAGGAGCCCGAGGATGAGCACGGAGAACCCGCCGGTGAAGACGATGTAGTGGAATTGACCGGTGCGGTAGTATTCGGAGAAGGTGTAAATCTCTGCAACGATCCCGATGAGAGCAAAGAGCACACCCGGGATCCCGAAGAACACCAGCGGCCGGCGGAGGCTGATCAGCCGCACAATGTTCATCAGCACCCCGACTCCGTGGGAGACCGGGTTCTGGCTTGATGTATCCTCAATGTCGTAGCGCACCTTGATCGGCACCTCGGCGACCTTCAGGCGGTGGTCGCTCGCCTGGACCAGGATCTCGGAGCCCGCGCTCATCCCCTCGCCGCTGATCTGGATGGCTTCGATGGCCTTTCTCCCGTAGGCCCGGAAACCGCTCTGGGAGTCGGTGATCGCAAGGTTGGTCCCCGCCAGAGTGGTCGCGGTATCGAGGACCTTCATCCCGGCTTTCCGGTAGGCGGGGATCTTGCCGGCCGAACCCTTGACAAAACGGGAGCCGATGACGACGTCATTCCCCCGGCGGAGCTCCGCAAGCAGTTCCGGGATCTCCGCAGGGTTGTGCTGGCCGTCGGCGTCGATGACGACGAGTTCCTCCGCACCGAGGTTTCGGGCGGTGGCAAAGATCGTCTGCAACGCCCCGCCGTAGCCCCGGTTGACCTCGTGCCGGACGACACGGGCCCCGAGGCCCTCCGCGATCGGGACGGTATCATCCTTTGAGCCGTCGTCAACGACGAGGACGGCATCGCCATGCTTTTTGGCCCCGATGATCGTCTTTGCGATGTAGGCCTCCTCATTATAGGCAGGCATGGCGACGAGAGTCCGGACGGCGGGCCGCGGTCGGGTTGCCTCGTCGTCGACGAGGAGGATCGTGCCCTCCCTGTCACCGTCGTGTTCGACGACCATCCCGGCCGTGCGGGCAGGAGCGGAGGATGAAGTCGTATGGATGGTCATCGGAATTCCTCCCGGGGTATTCTGCAGTCCGCCTGGAGAACAACGCTCCCGATCACCAGCCCCTCGTTGTAGGCCGGGATGACCGCAACGATGGCCGGGTATGCGGGGAGGCCCCTAACGGTGCTCTTTGGAGGACGAAGACTCCGAAGGTCGGCGGACTGTATCATGAGGACTCCTGGTCGTCCGGGGACGGGCAGGGGACTTGCCCCGCCCGCGGATACCGGAACTATTGCCACAGGATATACTAACCATTATTATATATAAATATAACTAATTATCCTAGAGATCCTCATAACATAGATCATTCAAAATTGAATGATTTTAATATAATAATTGTGTTATAGGCTTGCGATAGCAGAGAGTTGGATCTTGTTGATCAACATGTTATACTATAAATATGTTTTCATAAGTGAATCTTGCTACAACTTAATTTTTTTTGAATATCTCCCCTCTAAGGGGGCTATCATACAATATTCCCATTTTTTGGGGATGAACCCGGAACTCTTCGGAAAAGATGGCTGATGCTGCATCAGAAAGAAAATTTGAGACCAGTATAGAATTTTCCCTGGAGCGAACCTGGGCTCTGAAGAACGGACACGTGGCATACGTGAAAGAAGCAGGAACGGGCGGTTTGTGGGCTCCCCTGCAAAGGTATCCTGCCTGTTTAATATGGTCACCCGGGACCGGCTCCAGCCAATGTACCATAGGCGGCTCCCGGACGCCCTAGGACGGGAAACTCGACGTTGAGGAGATTTTCATATGCCTTTTGAGGACTAGGGTATCCGGCGGCAGAAAACCATCGAAAAGCGATGCTCGTGGCACCGGCGGGTCACCTACTATCCGGGCATCTCCGCGCGTCTTAAGCAGTATATCCCCGATGATGACGTCGTCACGGCGCTTCCCGACGCACATGATATTGCTTTAACCATCCCGGGCCGGGTCTACGTCTCCGGTGATTACAATCACATGGTCCAGCATGCCAGTTGGACCCTGACCCCTACCCGGATCATGACCGTGCCTCCCTCTCGGACGTTTCACGGAGCAACCGACCGGACCTGCAAGCCCGGCTGCAACATGCACCCGCATGCAGTTTTCATTAAAACGAAGCTACCGATCCCACCGCCCTCGACAGAGGATGCTATTTATGCACTCAGGTGCCGCGCTGCAAGGCCGATCTTCCCCCCGTCCGCCAGAACCTTCGTAGATGTTTTTAGATACCCTCTGAAGTAAACCAATAGGGAGAGATAGAGAAGTCATCCCAGAAGTGTCTAGCGCTGAAGATTCATATCGTTCAGAGTATTTTGACACATCCTCGGGAGGAATTGAGCAATTTTTGGTGTCAAATTGCTGACACGGCTTCCCTCCGGGTATCGCCACGCGGGGAACGACTGCCGGTACGGCAGGAGTTTGAGAAGACCGGAGGTCTTCGAGTGAGGGATCGGGAGGTGCGCCCGGCGGAACGGCGGGTGCATGAGCACCGCTAGGTGCGATTGGGTTTCCCCCTCCCGGCTGAGGTGTTTTGGGACGACCTCAGAGAAAGACCGGTATACGCACTCCATGATAGCCCAGCGTACAGGAAAGAGGCCGGTCTAAGGATTTTCCGAACCCCGTTTCAGGAAGGGAGTAAGAATATCAGTTATTTAAGCCTCAGGCGAGATTTGAACTCGCGACCTCGTCCTTACCAAGGACGCGCTCTACCGGCTGAGCCACTGAGGCATGACGCACCACCTATGTTGGAGGTTTACCTTATAAAAGGTTACGGCCGAACCCGGAGGAAGAACCGGATAGGAGCCGTCCCTATTCTCCCCGCACAGCAGCGCTGATCGCCTCCAGCGCGGAGATACTGGCGATAACCCCGTCAAGAGTCTCCACCTCGACGATAGGAGTGACCCTGTTCCGGTGCACGGCATCCATCACGGCCGAAAAATCGATCGTCCCGGCCCCGACCGGGGAATGCGTGTCTTCGGTGCCGTCGTTGTCGTGCAGATGGAAGTGCGCCGCCGGATGGGCGAGGAAGCAGTCCAGGCACCCGTTCAGGTTCGCGTGGCCGACATCGAGCGCAAGCCCGAGCCCGTCGATGAGCGGCAGGTCTTCGCAGGAGCGCAGGAAGAAGTACTCCCAGTTCCCCATGTTCTCCACAAAGAACGTGACCGAAAGGTCTTCGGCCGCCGT
Organism: Methanoculleus sp. UBA291; assembly: GCF_002499755.1. Taxonomy (NCBI): domain Archaea; kingdom Methanobacteriati; phylum Methanobacteriota; class Methanomicrobia; order Methanomicrobiales; family Methanomicrobiaceae; genus Methanoculleus; species Methanoculleus sp. UBA291. Next base: position 7,498 of record NZ_DANC01000027.1, read on the forward strand.
CGCCAGTTCGGCGAGCGACTGCTGAAACCTTTCCGTTGCCCGCGCTCGTTCCTCGCTCCACGCATAGTAGCCCGGGTGGACGACCACGTCCGCCCCGACCTCCGCGGCGATGGCGAACGCCCCTGTCAGGACCTCGATGCTCGCCCGTCGGATGGGCTCGAGGATGCTTGCGATGTTGACCCCCCGGGACGGCGCATGGATGAAGTAGCGATACGAATAACTCTGCAGCGGCTCTGCACTCTCAAGGAAGTGCAGCCCTTCATCCATCACCTCCACGCAATCGGTTACGGAAGCGAGCGTCTCAAGTGCCGTAGAGAGCGGCTCACGGTGAAGGCAGTAAGTGGAGATGCCAAACATAGAGAATGTTCCGACCGGGACGATAAATAAGTTCGGAATCGACACTCCTGCCAACGCGCCTGATCGGCCGGGGGCGGCCCCTCGCCGCCATGTCGGCAGTAAAAGGGATCCAGTCGCATGGTTTATGCCACCAGAGCCACATAGAGATAACTATGGTTGGCGGCTTCCTCCCGGAGGTTATCGTCTCGGACCGCCTTGAGAGATCCAAGGCTGAGATATTCTCTTACATCGAGTCCAATACCGAAGCCATCGATGAGAATTTCCCCTCATTCTTCGGCAAGATCGTTACGATCCTTGACCGTGCAGACGTCCCCATCACCGACCAGATGTACGACGAGTTCATTGATGCAATCGTATTTCGGGTCTTGGACGTCAGCAAGCGGGCCGGGGACACGAAGTTCGTGAACCGTGTCTGCGATATCGCCTGCGGGATGAAACGAAAGAAGGAGAGGAAAGCCGGCGTCTATCTTGCGGCCGCCGTCAAACTGATGAAGATCGGGATGCCGCTCGCGGCGGCGGTCTACCTCCAGCCGTACCGCAAACACGACGCCGCCGTAGGATGCTGGTATGCCTACTGCTACTACACCCTGTATAAGGAAGGGTCGACCGAGTCCGGCTATTCCGCCGCGGAACGGTGGAACTACCTGAAAGCCGCACGCCAGTATATGGAGGAACTCGGACAGCTGCAGCCGGGTCTCCGGCGGTTGGCCAGGGGAGAACTCGAGCAGGACCCATGGCTTGCCGAACCGTTCTGGGTGATGATCTTCCTTGCGACCGAATGGATGCCGGATAACCGCTGGTTCCTCGAGACCGGTATGGCAAGGGCAAAACAGGACAACAACGACGTGGCGCTCGTAAAGATGTTGCAGATCGGCCTCGTCCGGTTCCCCGTCGATATGCTCTTTTATCGAGAGGCTTACCATCTCAAGTTCGAGCAGGGCGACCTCGCCGATGCTATGGGCCTCATCCGCGATATGCTCCAGCGTTTTCCCGACGACCCCGAGCCGGTCTACTACGGCCTCCGGACCGCCCTTTACCTCCCCCGCGGAGGGGAATTCGGCGAGTTCCGGAAACTTGCCGAAGAGAAGAAGATGCCGGGCCATGTCCTCTGCCTCATCGACTACGCATATGCCTTCTTCCGGCGGAAATCGGGACCGGCAAACCGCTGTCTTGACGAGTTCCGCAGGAAATACCCTTCGCTGGACTACTACTCAGACCTGCTCCGGTTCCTCACCACCGATATCCGGGAAGCCCAGGACGCCTCCAACCGGGCGGTCTTCACCTCGATCGACCACTTCTGCAAGAAGATGCTCAAGATCGCCGAGACGTGAGATCGGGTTGCCGCCAGGTAAATGCTGAAGATACCTCGTGCCCAACCGATACTTCTTCCATGGCGTACCACTACCTCTTCGGACCGGTCCTCTCCCGGCGCCTGGGCGTCTCGCTCGGGATCGACCTGGTGCCGCAGAAGACCTGCACCTTCGACTGCGTCTACTGCGAGTGCGGGCGGACGACCAATCGCACCTGCGAGCGGCGCGAGTACGTCCCGACCGACGGGGTCATCGCGGAGCTCGACGATTATCTCACGACCGGGCCGAACCTCGACTACGTCACGTTCGCCGGCTCCGGAGAACCGACGCTTCACACCGGGATCGGCAGGATCATCTCGTTCCTGAAGGACCGGTACCCCCGCTATCGGGTCGCGGTCCTGACGGGAAGCGCACTCCTCCCCGACCCGGAGGTCCGGGCCTCCCTTATGCAGGCGGACCTCGTGGTTCCGTCGCTCGATGCGGTATCCGAAGATCTCTTCCGGCAAATCGACCGCCCCTGCCCGGGCGTCACCGCCGGACGGGTGCTTGCGGGGCTCGTTGCCTTCGTCCGGGAGTTTCCCGGAGAGGCCTGGCTCGAGGTGTTCATCGTCCCGGGTAAAAACGATACGGATGAAGAGGTCCTCCGCCTGAGGGACGCCGTCGCCGCCATCGGTCCCGACCGCGTCCAGGTGAACACCCTCGACCGCCCCGGCACCGATATCCGGGTGAGACCGGCATCGCCGCGGGCCCTCGAGCGGATCGCATCGATGCTCGCCGGGAAGGCGGAGGTGATCGGGGCGTCGCACACGAACCGGATGCCGATGCCGGGGTTCGGGGACGCCGTCGAGACCATCCTTGCGGCCATCCGGCGCCGACCCTGCACGTTTGACGATCTCGGCGCCCTCCTCCGCCTTCGCCCGGCAGAGGTTGCGAAATGCCTGCGGGTCCTTGAGGCCCGGGGCCTGGTCGAGCCCGTGCGGGAAGAGAGGGGAGTCTTTTATCGGCGGTCCGAGTTGTAACCGGCACGAATATGCCGTACCGGCGAGAGATCTATATGAGAATTCATGGCGGTCGGTAAAGACATAGTAAAGACGCTTCATTCTCTCGTCGACCGGGAGATCACGCTCATGCACATCTGCGGCACCCACGAGGCGGCGATCGCACGCTCAGGGCTCCGGAGCGTCCTTCCGGAGGGGCTCAAGATCGTGATGGGGCCGGGCTGTCCGGTCTGTATCACGCCGCAGGGCGAGATCGACGCCGCGCTCGACCTGGTGGAGCGCGGCTGCACCATCGCCACCTACGGCGACCTGCTGCGGGTCCCGGGATCGAAGGGTTCGCTTGAGTCGAGCGGCGGGGATATTCGGGTGGTGCAGGGCGTCCATAAGGCGGTGGAGATCGCCCGACGGGAGCCCGACCGGGAGATTGTCTTCGTCTCGGTCGGATTCGAGACCACCGCGCCGACGGTCGCCGCCACGATCCTCTCCCGTCCGCCGGAGAACTTCTCCATCCTCTCCTGCCACCGGCTTGTCCCGCCTGCGATGGAGTGGCTCCTCGCCCAGGGGGAGGCGCCGCTTGACGGGTTCATCCTCCCGGGGCACGTCTGCGCGGTGATGGGCTATGAGGAGTACGAGCGGTTCCCGGTCCCGCAGGTGGTCGCGGGGTTCGAACCCGAGGATGTCCTCCTCGGCCTCCTCATGGCGGTGCGACAGGTCCGCGAGGGGGTGCACCGGGTCGAGAACGCCTACCCGCGCGTGGTCACCCGGGAAGGGAACGTCAAGGCAAAACGCCTGATGTACGAAGTCTTCGAGCCGTTCGACGTCGAGTGGCGCGGGTTTCCCGTGATCCCGGCTTCGGGCCTCCGCTTGAAACCGGAGTTCGAGGACTACGATGCGCAGAAGAAGTATGGAATCACGATCCGGCACGTGGACAAGCACTCTGCCTGCATCTGCGATCAAGTGTTGCGCGGCGTCGCCCGACCCTCGGACTGCAAACTCTTCGGGAAGGCCTGCACTCCGCGGACCCCTGTCGGCCCCTGCATGGTCAGCCACGAAGGGGCGTGCAAGATCTGGCACCTCTACGAATCGAGGAGGGCGTGAAACCCTTCCTCCTGCCGCTGGCCTTTTATATCATACAGGATTATATGATATGGTTGTCTCGGTAGGGTAGTGGATATCCTGAAAGCCTCCGGAGCTTTCGACCCGGGTTCGAATCCCGGCCGGGACGTTCTCCTCTTCTGCACCGCGCTTCAGTCGTAGAGTTACGGCGGGTTCTCCCCCCGGATGGCATCGGTCTCTTTTTCATCCGGCATACGCGCGGAAGACCGCTTCTGCTCGCTCTCAGGGAATTCAACCTTCACCGCGAGGTTTGCAGGCGAGATCTCTCGTATCGATATCGTCGGCCCCGAAGCGGTCGGCCATACCCTTATCATCTCACGGGGCGTGGATACCTGTATGACCGAACAGAGTCGCCCCCCTTACCACCGTTCACCTACGAGACGGCCGTGCAGAAGGTTCGTATGGCTGAAGATGCCTGGAATTCGCGCGATCCCGGACGGGTCTCGCTTGCGTACAGCGTCGACAGCGCCTGGCGCAACCGGGCCGAGTTCGTGAACGGCCGCGAGGAGATCGTCGAGTTTCTGAAACGGAAATGGGCAAAGGAACTCGACTACCGTCTGATCAAGGAGGTCTGGGCGTTTCACGAGGCGCGTATCGCGGTACGGTTCGCGTATGAGTGGCATGATGATTCCGGGAACTGGTTCCGTTCCTACGGAAACGAAAACTGGGAGTTCGATCCGCAGGGGTTGATGCGCACCCGTCATGCCAGCATCAACGACCTGCCGATCACCGAGGGAGAACGGAAGTATCACTGGCCGCTCGGGCGACGGCCCGACGATCATCCCGGGCTCTCCGACCTGGGGCTGTAACCTGCCCTGCAACGATCAATCGCTGTGTATCTCCGATGAACGCCGCAATAGTGTAGAGCGCAACCCATCTTCGTTATAATAGAGGTTGTCCCAAAAACTGCTACCGGGAGGGGGACACCCCTCGAAACTCTTCGAGTTTCTCGAACCCCTTTCCCTTCGGGGAAGTCGTTATTCGCACCTCCGGTGCTCAAGCACCGGCCCTTCGGCCCGGAGCTCATTCGAAACTCTTCGAAGACCTTTGGTCTTCTCATACACCCGCCGTTCCGCCGGGTGCACCTCCCCGAACCCTCTTCGAAACCCTTCGAGTTTCTCAAACTCCTGCCGTGCCGGCAGTCGTTCCCCGAGTGGCGATATGCTGTCTTTCTGCGGAAGAGAGCAGGAGCACCGTGAGGTGAGACTCTCAATGGAAAGCCGTTTCACCATTATTGCCTTGAATATGACTCAGAGGGTCGAGAACTTGGATGTAAATGCTCCAATTTGGTGTAACGAAGGTTCTAGGGTCCTTTTGGGACGACCTCATATACAAGACAGACCTGGAGGGCATCCCAAAATGCCTTTGCCCCCCCGGGGGGGGGGGGCCGCCGCCCCCCCCCCCCC
>NZ_DANC01000011.1:0-11640 GCF_002499755.1 Methanoculleus sp. UBA291
CCTCTTTCAGCGCTCGCCTCACGGCTGCAGGCACATACTGTTCCTGAACGACGTTAAAGGTCCAGCCGGCGACCTCTCTGCCCTGAACGGCCTGCACCTCTTGTTCATGCTCGGCATCCCGGGAAAAGTACGTATAGACGATGACCCGGTTGTTCTGGGGATCAAGCTCCCACTTCCGTACGCCTCCAATCTGCACGGTTTTTCCCATTTCCTCTTTCACTTCGTCCGGCAACTCATCCAGCGTCATATTCGCCGCATCCAGCGCCCGCCTCACGAATGAGGGCACATAGGGTTCCCAGATAATGGTAAAGGTCCAATCGCCGACCCGCCTGCCCTGAACAACACTCAACTCTTTTTCATGCTCTTCATTCAGGGCGGGGGACGCATAGATGACGACCTGCTTGTTCTGGGAATCAAACTCCCACGTTCGGATAATATCTTCAAACTGCACGGTGTTTTTCAGTTCTTCGGTTACGTCGCCGGGCAACTCCTCCGGCGTCATATTCGCCTCTTTCAGCACTCGCTCCACGGTGCTCGACCGATACCAGGATGCCTGGATCTCCTGGGCACGCTCCAAGATCTCTTTCGATGTCATGTTCCTAACCTCCGGTACTTCTTCAGATCCCTCGTTCGGCGTTTCATTCCGGCTTATATTCCCGGGCAGGTTCGACTCTGTCGGCGACCCTTCCGGCGTCACGTTCCCGATCTCCGGACGGGTGTCCCCGTCCGGAAGGTGCACGGCTACGATCAGCGCTCCTGCGCAACAGACGACTCCGATTGCGACAACAGCGGCGATGATTCGTGCAACGGACCTTGCCATTCTTCCTCTCACTCCGAGGTGATGGCGCCGTTTTCACCAATCAGAAATACCGCTATAGGTGACTCTGGCTTATAGTCGGGGAGAGCACAGGTCATCACTCCGGTTATCTCGTAGATCGTCACCTTCGTATCCTCGGTTTTTGTCCCGTAGGGCATCTGCCAGTTCCCGGGCCTGATATCCAGGTTGCCAAACTGGTAGAACTTCCAGCTGGAGAACTCCTTCATCTTGCCTCCCAAAAACTCGGCGCAGACCGCATGGCTGAGTCCTTGTTCGCTATTCTTGACAAACGTCAGGTAGAAGTCCAGGTCGAAGGTCCCCTCGATGTAGCAGTGCTCGGGGCAACCTTCCCTCTCCATCCAGTAGCAGCCCGCCAGTGTCTGGAGATGTGCGAGGCATTTCCGGGTCCGGGCATACCGCATCATCATGTTCTCCTGGCATTCGGCGCTGTACCAGGACCCCGAACCGCCCCCGCAGTCGGGAAGCCCGTGGCGGGAATAACCGATCATGAAGGGCAGGTACACGCCTGCCGACAAGTGGCAGTCCCCATCCTGGGGGACGTGCCGGTGAGCGGCAGAGGTTTGAGTGTCAGCCTGATATGTGGGCTTTTCTTTCTGTTTCATGTGTGTTCCTCCATTTTTTTGGAAGGTACCCGGAGGAACACGGAACCGCAACGGCTATCCCCGATGGGAGCCAACAGCCCTAATGCCCTCCGGGCACATTGTGGGAGCCGGGGTACGATGGCAATCGAACTTCCCGGCCCCCGCGGGATACTACCGTTCAGACATCCACGCTGTTCTATCTGAATGGAACCCGTGCCTCTCATCTCTATAACTCCCGCACGATCGGTGCGACCAGGTCCCGGAACTCCCTGCGATCACGCGATGTGTCCCAGACACCGGTTTCATTCTCCGCCCGTGTGATGATCATCGTCTCCGGCCGGTCCTCGAGATCCAGAAAGAATATTGCCTCGTTTACAATGATCTCCTTCGGCGATCCGTCGACGATGTAACTCGTCTCGCATGTTGTTGAAACCGGGAAATGCATCGCGACGTAGGTGGCGTTCCGTTTCATGGCGTCCAGTTCCTCCCGGGAGAACCCTGTCTTATACTGGGCAGAGATACACCGGATCTGCTCACGGCACTCCGCTTCGAGGGCAGAATATCGCGGGTCTTCCGGATAGAGGAGGGTACTCCCGCCCCCGCGAGCGTGGACTTCAATGAACGAAATCTTCTCCCGGGGGGCGTCCGTCGGCCGGGCCGTCTGGTTCTCCGGGACCGTTTCCGGCAGCACCGGTGCGGCAACCAGGATCAGTGCAGCTGCGGCGGCACAGGCGATGACAATATACAAGATCTTCTTCATGGACTTGCTCCAAAAAAGGAAAGGAGGCCGGGAGCGGTCACTTGACCGCCGGGATCTCCTCCCTGAACTCGGGAGACGCAGGGACGTAGCGGACGAAAGTGGTCTCCTCCCCGGTCTCGTCCTGCACCTTGCCCGTGAAGATGTAGACCGGGACAAGATGGGAGGGCTCCCTCGTCGCCGTGGCCTCGTAGTAGCCGAGTTCGATCCCGGCGATATCCGCGCTCCGGCCCTCCGCCACTCCGGCGGCTTTCAACTCTTCAAGTGCCTCCTCCGGCGTTACGATCGCCACCTCCTTCTCCGGGGCGTAGTCCCTCCAGAGTCTGTAGACGTTCAGGATATCCCCGCCGCCGCCGATCTCGACCGTCAGTTTCGAACCGACAACCGGCCGGCCGTCGATCGTGCGGGAGTAGGAGACCGAAATCTCCTCGTAGGCGGTGCCGATCCTCTCGCCCTTCTCGTTGTATCTCGCGATCTCTTGATGATCGACGCCGGACGGCGTTGCATCGGGGGGCAGCAGCCCCGTCTTCTCCAGGTACTCCGTCGCGAGCCGAACCGCTTCATCGTCCGAGGGGAGGGTCTCCGGCAGATCCTTGTCGTTCGGGTTCATCCAGCGGGGGATATCGATCAGGACGACGCGCCCCGACTTCAGATGAACCTCCAGCGAGTAGGGGTCGTCGGAGAGCACCAGTTGATCCTGAGATTCGCGTACCGTCCCTTCGAGGCCCATCTTCTCCGCCATCGAGGAGACGAGTTCCGTCGTGACCTCCGGCTTCACCACCCGATACAGGACAACCGCTTCAGGAGTCGACGGGAACGCAACGGAGACGGTGCAGGTGAGGTTTGCGGCACCCGCCGATTTCATGCCGCCCGGCAGGTCGGAATGGTTCCCCGGAAGAGGATCGGCAGGCGTGCGGCCGTCTCCGAGAAGCAGGGGTATGCCGGCGGCGCAGATGACTCCCAGCAGCGCCAGGATACCGATACTTACCCAGATCAGTTTTGTGTTCATAGGATCACCTCAGCACTGATACTTGCTGTAGAGGAACGACGTTCCGGGCGCCCCCTGGCTCCCGTGGCCGTAGACATAGTCGGACCAGCATCTGTCGCGGGCAAGGGCCGCCGCATACGTGGTCGAAGGTTCGGTGTCTTTCGCCGCCACGAACCACGCCGTGGTGATCGGCTGGACGGTCCACGTGCCGACCAGCCGGTGTACGAAGACGGAACCCCTGTCCGTGACATCGTAACAATTCGTATGGAACCCGGTCATCGAGTGCAGGCCATCGAATGCGCTGTACCAGTTTGTGTGCCGGTCTTCACGCAGAACACGGCAGGCGTCGAGAGTGATCCAGTCCATCTGCGTATTTCCCCACAAAGCGTCGTTGTAATGCAGTTTGAAATCGTCCTGGCTGGTACCAAACGCAAATCCTGAACCGTCATCGTATCCGTGGCCTGAAAAAAACGCGAAATGCGCCTTATCCGCGTAAATATAATCTATACCGTTCCCGGACTTGCTTGGATCTTTCCAGTGTCTTTCCAGGGCCTGACCATCGCCATAGATATAGTTGCCCCACCAGGATGAGTCACCACCGAGCTGGTAGTAAAACCCCTGCGCGTTTTCATCATTGTGGTCCAGGTCTCTAAAATCCGGGTTACTGCTGTAATTGTTCACCCACTCTGCGTAACAGTAATAATACGCGCCCGCAGGCCCCACCACGGCGCTTGCCAGCAGCACGCCTACGAGTAGAGGGAGGAGCCGTATCTTGACTTTTTGTTTCATTCATTCTACCTCCAAATTCACGTGCCGGAAAAAAGCAGAACCGCAACGGCTATCCCCGATGGGAGCCAACAGCCCTAATGTCCTCCGGGCACAGTATGGGAGTCCGGGTACAGTCCCCACGACCGGGCCGGACTCCCGTGGGATACCGCGTGCGGCTTCCCCGATCGAGACGTCGACGTTCCTCCATATACCTTTTCTGTGCCAAACCCCTAATCGTCAGAGCGCCTGAAGGCTCCGGAACGGTGGAGACCGGCGGAACCGCCGGCATTTCAGCCTGGGGCCGCGGGATTTCCCCCAGGATGCCTGCGAGAGATGGCGTGCACGCGTTCTTTGCTGGCCGACCGCCTGGTCGTCACCGGATATCTATCCGCATGAACTTCACGTATGCAGCGGCGAAGAATACGCACGGCAGCGTGACGAGTGCAACGATGTTCGCCCATATTCTATCGAGAATTTCGTCCAGGCCAGGCTGTGTCTCCGGCGGCCCCTCGGTGAACGAGTAGGGATTGTTGTCCATAGTCATGGCGATCTTCGGGTTGGTGACGGCCGTTGCGGCCTTCTGGTAGTTGACGTTCGGGGAGAGCAGCGAGATCAGCGACGACGCCGCGGCCCGCTTCTCCCAGTACGACTGCATCTCCCGCTCGTACTGCTTGAATTCTTCCGGATCGACATTCATCGCGGTGTACGGAGTTTCCTGGGCCCCGGCTGGCTGTTCGGGAGGCGGACCGGCAATCGTCTCGGCGGCCGTCCATCCGAAGATCGGTATCGCCGACGCGATGAGCAGAAAGACGATCAGCGTAAAGATAAGGGCCGTTCCGCTGTCCGGCGCGACGGTGGACATCAGGAGAGCCAGCGAGAAGTAGGTCAGAACAAATATCGTAGAGACCACGGCGAAGACCAGGATTGCACCCAGTTCGTCCATGGTGGGTACGATGCCCATAACGAGGAGGATGGCGACCGATACCGCGACCGTCGCACCGAGAGCGATTGCCAGGGCCAGAGCGCTGCCGAGTGCTTTTCCGTTCACGACCTCGTCCCGGTAGACCGGGTGAGAGAGGAGAATCTTGAGCGACCGGGTCTCTTTCTCTTTGGAGACGAGGTCGAACCCCATGGCGATGCCGAGGAAGACCCCGAACATCACGAAGTAGTCGGCCATCTTCGTGAATACCAGCAGGGGCGACGGTTTCTCGGGCATATACCCCGGGGCGTCGGAGGAGACGGACTGCATCCGTTGTGCGTATGATGCGAGCATATCGCCGTACTGTTCCGCGCCGTCGTGGACGCCGATCGCGGAGATGATCAGGAACAGCGCAAATATGCTGAGGAAGCGCCGGCTGGTCACCTGGTCGACGAACTCTTTCTGCAGCACGACGAAGAGGCCGGACGTCACGGGCCGCCGCCTCCGCCCGTATGTCTCGTCCCGGATGGCGGGGACCGGGTTTTCGGGGCGGCCCCGCATATCATCGGAAGATACCGGATTGTTGTCATTTTTCATTCCTGAGGCAGATACTATCGCAGGTCGATCCGCATGAACCGTGCATAGGCGACGGCGAGGAAGATCGCCGGGAACGCAACGAGACCGACGATATTCTGCCAGAACCGGCCCAGCACATCTTCGAGACCGGGTTTTTCCGCAACGGCTTCCCCGTCCCCGCCGCCGGAATGGAGGGACCTCAGCATCTGCACCATCGTCTCATAGTTGCCGTTGGGGCTGAGCGCCAGAATGGTGTTCTTGACGCCGTTGTACGCCGCGTAGCGGCTGCTCCGCTCCTCCAGGTACTGCTGCACCTCGTCCGGCGTGGGGTTGTCGCCGGGCCACGCCGGGTAGGGGTAGGAGCTGGCGGCGGAGTTCGCCGCATCTTCTGCAGCGACGGGCACAATCACCGAGAAGAGGATGAAGATCGCCATCGTCCAGGCGAGCGCCCGGCCGCCGTCTTCGCTGAACGCGGAGAAGGCAACGGCGACGCCGAAGTATGCGAGCAGGTAGAAGACCAGGGCGCCCCAGTAGAGCGCCACGATCGCCGCATCGTACGGCGTGACGGTAAGCCCGGCGACGAGCGCCCCGGCCAGCACCAGGAGGTACGGCACGGCGGATGCGAAGACCAGCACGGCGGTGCCGCCCACGGCCTTGCCGGTGATGACTTCGTCGCGATAGACCGGACGGGAGAGGAGCGTCCGGAGCGACCGGGTCGTACGTTCTCCCGAGATGAGGTCGAACCCCACGGCAATCGCAAGCAGCGGGCTGAAGAGGAGGAACGAGCGCCCCATGATACTGAGGATGGTCCGCAGCACCGGCGCGGGGGGCGAGGACACGAGCGGCGATGTAGTGAGGTGTTCGGAGTGCGCCGTCATCTCCAGAATGGCCAGATACTGCTCCATCTGGTGCGTGTAGCTGGCAAGGCCTTGCTCCAGGGCAAGGAGAGTCAGGATGCCGAGGAGCGCGAGCACCAGGAGGAACGTCCGGTCGGTGAGGTGGTCGGCAAACTCCTTTCGCGCGATGATTGCCACACGGGAGAGGTCGATTCTCATCGGCGCATCACCGGACATCCATCCTCTGGAACGCCAGGTAGGCTATCCCGAAGAGCACGAACGGCGCCGTGAAGAGCACCAGCGCGTTCTGCCAGAACCGCGCGAGGGCGTCCGTCGGGTGTGCGGTCCCGTCGTAGGGGAGGTGCGTTATGTGCCCTTCGAGGAACTGATAGGCGGTGAGCCGCGGTTCAAGGGCGCTCTTTGCAACCAGTTCGTAGTTCCACTGCGGGGAAAAGGCCGTTACGACGCTGTTCAGCAGGTCGAGCCGGGTCTGGTAGTCTCCCCGCTCGTCGGGGCTCGTGCCCGGGAGAGGGGAACCCCCGACAACGACGTCCTTTGCAACCGCGCCCGCCGTCGGGACAAGGGCGGTAAAGATGAAGAACGTCACCAGCGCGCACAGGAACGCCTTCCCGGTCCGGGGAACCACCGTCGAGATCGTCAGGGCGAGGCTGAAGTAGAACGCCAGGAACGCAACCGTTGCGAGCGCAAAGAGCAGGATCGAGACCAGGGCGTCGGTGTCGGGCACGATCCCGTCGACGAGGAGGATTCCCAGCGAGACGGCAAGCCCGGCGAAGACGAGCGTCGCCAGGGCGAGAAGTCCCCCCAGCGCCTTGCCGGTGATGATCTCGTCCCGGAAGACCGGCCGGACGAGGAGCAGTTTGAGCGAACCGCTCTGCCGCTCCCGCGAGACGAGGTCGAACCCCATGGCGATCGCCAGGATCGCCCCGGTGGTCGAGAGCGCACCGGGGAGACGGGAGTAGACGTCCGCGGCGCTCGGCGGGCTGGAACCGAACTCATCGACGATACCCCCGGGGTGGACGACGGGACCGGCGGCGTATGCCTCGGCCGTCGCGTGGTAGCCGCCGAGACCCTCCTGGAACGGGAGGAGGCAGACCACGACGAGCAGGGCCGCAAAGACGAGAAACGTCCGGCTCGTCAGGTGGTCGGTAAGTTCCTTGCGGGCCACCGTCAGGAGGCCGCTTTCGGCCGACCGGTTGTTCCGGATTGGAGAGGTTTTGTCACCGTTCATGGTCTCGCGCTTTGTGGGGGGCGGAGGGGCCGCAGGTTACGGGAAGCAGCGGCACCGCACCAGACCCGCCGGCCGTCACATTATGGCACTATGGTCCAGCCGTCCTGATTAAACCAACTCTTCGATACAACGCCGTTCTCGACCAATGCACGGTAACTCCGGGCCTGATACTGTCCCGCTTCGGGCTGAGCCGAATCGGACCCGTACGTCCCATAAGCACCGGCGTTATCCAGGTTGTAGTAGTGCTCCATGGGGGTGCTCTCAACGTGGTCGCTTGGCGACGCACTATTCGGTCGATACCAGAGGTTTGCCTGGATGTAGATCTCATCCATCACCTCTGTCACGTGGGTCTCGGCGTAGTAATAAATTCGAGTCGGATCCGTATCTTTTTCCGACGTTGTGAAGTCATCTGCAGAGTACGCACTCACCGCAGGCACGGCAACCATGGCCGCAAGCAGCAGGGCCATGAGCACGGGCCTGATATGTGGACTTTTTTTCTGTGTCATGTGTGTTCCTCCAGTTTTTTGGAAGGTACCCGGAGGAACACGGAACCGCAACGGCTATCCCCGATGGGAGCCAACAGCCCTAGTGCCCTCCGGGCACAGTATGGGAGCCGGGATTTGATACCAGTCAAGCACCCCGGCCCCCGCGGGATACCGCATGCGGTATCACCACACGAGACTGTGTTGTTATCCTATATACCGTTTCTAGGACAATCTTCAACTCTATCAGGCGCCCGGCGGCCTCCGAAGGGAGAGATGGGCGGACCCGAAAGATACCGGGGCCGGGTCTTCCGATGCCGCTCCGGAACGCCGGCTGCAGGGGAGCGCGCGCCCGCCGTCACGAGAGGCGTCCGGCATTGTGGCGAACGCCCCCCGGATCTGGAAAACAGAGGGTACAGAAAGGCCCTTTGTGGAGGAAAATATCATATACGACCTCCGGTCCAGGTAATTCTCATGCAGGAGACCGGTTCGTTCATCATGGTGCACCGGAACCGAAGAGGTTCGCGGTAACTGTTCGGGTGTTCTCTCAATACACGGGAATAACTGTCGGTAAGGGTATATTGCACGTACCGCCCCACCCTCTCAGATGTTACGATGCCCAGGCTCTCCAGGTGTTTCAGGTGCACATAAATCGTGGCGTTGGACCGGTGCGCCTCCTTTGCGAAGTCTGCGGTGCGGGCACTCCGGTTCAGATAGAGCCGGGTTATGATCCTCCTATAAATGGCGTTCTCCATCGCGATGATAAGGGTCTCTTCCTCGGTCGAGTAGTGCTGGTCTGCGCTGAAATAATGAAGCCTTCCCTTTTCCGGCACCGACTTCAAAAGACCCCCGGACTCCAGCTTTTTTATGTGGTACTCGAGCGTCCCTCTTGCGATGGGCATTCTTCTCATCAACTCTCTGAGATGCAGCCCCGGGTTTGCCCTGATGAAACTGAGAATCGCGAGCCTCCGCTGGCTGTCGAGAGCGTTCCCCCTGTGGATTCGCGTATACCCGAGGTACCCAACGGTGGCCTTTAACGGAATGAGAGTCTCGATCGGGGCCGCCGTCAGCTGGGGAAACAGGCACAGCAGCAGGAAGAGCCAGAACGGTATCGGTTCGCACTCCTGCACCGTCTCGCCCGACATAGAAGTACCGGGCTCCTTTCCGATATTTTGAGAAGGCCGGACCGTGTATTCGGTGGCATCGGCAACCGCTACCAGCAGCACCGAAAAGAGGATCGAGAGGGTAAGCAACCGGAGAAGCCTGCCCGGTCTAGTGCTGGTAGAGGGCGAGGGTGTAATTTCTCTGGGAGGATATCTTCTCGCCGTATACATCGAACGTCCAGGTTCCCTGGTCCACATGATTGCCATCCGGGTCAATGTCTATATGTATCTTGCCATCCGTCATTCCGTCGCTACTGTCGCGGAATGTACCGATCTTGCTCCCCGACGGGGCGTAGACGGTCAACGTCAGGGAGTCGGAGGTTGAGCCCCAGTCCAGGTACACCTCAAGGCACGCAACCCCGTCTTCGACATAAAACTGGTGCTTGTTGGTCTCGCCCTGCTCGATGCTGTCGGAGATCCCCTGGGTCGTCACCGGATCGTCCGATGTCGAAGGGCGAACGGTGTATCCGCCCCCCTCCGTTGCCGCCGCCGGGGGCACGGCAAGGAAGGCAACGACGAGCAGCAGGGCGAGAGTCACGCATTTGCTCATTGCCGATGCCATGCATGGATTATTGTGATCCATGTTTATGAGTTTTATGGGCCAAACATCAATTCTATTCTCGTCTTTCTTGCCTTTTTCCCGGAGGCGACAGCACCCGGGTCTCATCGCGGCCATATTGCGCCCACCGCTGCCGCATCTGAAGAGATCGGTGTGGGACGGGGCCGCTCGCCAGTCCCGCGCGCGGCGGACAGGGGGAGGGAACTCCCTATCGGTAACGACGATTGACCGACGGTTTGCTCGCTATCTGATGGCGATCCGGTGAGGTACGCCTGGCCGGAGGTGATGTCATGTACGGGATCTCAGGGCGTTATTGTCGCTCTTTTTCGAAAGAGCCGGGTGAAAAATCGGTTTTTGGCCCATAACTGATTTATCCCGGAGCGACCAAGAGAAAGATTGTGGGTGCCGCGTGCGACGCCTGCAACGGTGCGGAGGTTCACCCGGCCAGCAGGGAATCGGATGGGTGAACGTCCCGCATGCCCGGAGGCAACAGGAATGTACGCATTCCAGGTACTTAACCTGTGTGCCTCTCCTGCCTCCGGTAAACAAGAAGGAGTTGAAACACCTGAAAAGAAAAACTGGAATGCAGGCATTCTCCCTGCTCCTGGCACTGCTGCTGGTGAGTGTTGGAGTTGTGCCTATTGCAAGCGCAATCGAAACCGAAGGCGCCGGGATCGATCTTGACCGGTACGCACCTCCACAATTGAATGCCGACCCATCGATCGAGACGATAGCCATCTCCGAGGCGTTAAGCCCCCGGGCGGAGCAGCGCATCACGGACGGTCGGACAGAAGGGGGGATACCGTTCGGCTCGATCATTGTCCACGCAGCCGACGGGATCACCCGGGTGTTCGACGAAGACGGGAACCAGTTGCTCTCGATCAACGACGAACAGTCCGGAAAACTGCCCACACCGGCAGGCGTTGAAAAATCCTGCACCCGGCTGCATCAACTCCCGAACGACGCAAGGGTGTATCACCAGGGAGATCAGACCCTCGTCCTTGATGCCGCCGGAGAACTGATCCTGACCGTTATCGACGAAACCGCAGCCTCCGGTCAAACCGTGGCGCCGCTCGGGTGGACCGGTAATGACTGGATAGAATCGGCGGAAGATGAACCAGACGCCGATATCACCGAGTATACGGCATACTGGAAGGTTCCGTCCGGCCCGCCTTCGGGCCTTGAGGCTAATGAGAGGATCTACCTCTTCAACATCATACGGGGGACTGCCGGGTCAAAGAGATACCTGTTGCAACCGGTAGTGTGCTACAACGGGTCCACCCACCAATGGGAGGGGCAGGCCTGGGCGGCATGCAGTCCCGACCTTAAGGATAGTTACTATGGGCCCCTGTTCGACACCGCCGCCGGGCATACGATGAGGGGGCGCATCTACCGGGCCGACGATCTCAACCTCTGGTCTATCACCATCTACGACCATACAACGGGTCAATATAGCTCGCTCTCGACGAACTGCATGCAACCACAGCCGGGGTGCCTCGTCGCCTGCGCCCTTGAAGGCTGGCGTATCGACGACAATGACGATGTACCGAGCGATACGCTCTTCTATGACATGGAATACAGGAGTTATGGAACGCCCATGAGCATCAGCCTGGAGCCATGGTATTCGACCGAGGTTCCCTCCGAGATCATGCGGTACTGCCAGGTGGAGATCATCCAGAACCCGTCACGGGTTCGGCTCAATACTTTCAATTGGTAGTGACAGGATGAAACAGACCCTCTTTCTCCTTTTTGCGCTGGCCCTCCTGGTGTTCGGGGCCGGGTGCACCGACCCGGCGGAGACCGGTATGCCGGAAAACGTCACGCCTACCCCGGCGGTCCTCCACTACGAACGGGGGGACGTCGCGATCCCGATCAACGCTTCCGCGATTCCGGTGAGAGGTTTCGACGTCAACGTCACGGAGGT
>NZ_DANC01000011.1:11878-12292 GCF_002499755.1 Methanoculleus sp. UBA291
ACGGCTGGAACATCACCTCGGTCAGGACTTCGATCAAGACAGGTTATGCTGGGGTCGACTTGAACAGGACCTATGTCGACGTGGAGTTCCGGAGCGGTGAAGAGTCGCCGTCGTTCTTCATCGAAGTGGACGAACAGGAGAGGCGGGCCGGCTGGGGACGTTGCAACGTCCCGTTCTGGGACGGAGGATTGCATGCGGACCCCAATCCTGAGGACTATCACCAGAACCTGAGCACGCACCTGTGCTATGTCTTCGATCACCACCACAACGAGCGGGTGGTGATGGTCTACAACGAAACGACGATCTTCTACCTCTACCCCTCCTATGGGAGAGACTGGTATGAAAACGTGGAGATGCAAAGATGAAACGGATCTTCATCCTCTCCCTTGCGCTAGTGTTCCTGGTATTCGGAGT
>NZ_DANC01000011.1:12529-12817 GCF_002499755.1 Methanoculleus sp. UBA291
GATCCTCCACTACGAGCGGGGGAGTGTCTCGATCTCCGTCAACACCTCCGAGATCCCGGTAAGAAGGTTCGACGTCAACGTCACGGAGGTGATCGAGATCCTCCTCGCCGACCGGCGGGCCGGAGTCCTGCTTGAGAACGGCTGGAACATCGCCTCGGTCAGGACGGGCTTTGCGGAGGAGGACCCGAACCGGGAGCACATCGACGTGGAGTTCCAGAGCGATGAACTGCCGCTGTCGTTCTTCATCGAAGTGGAAGAAGAAGAAAAGCAAACCGGCAAAGGGCGTTG
>NZ_DANC01000037.1:0-19890 GCF_002499755.1 Methanoculleus sp. UBA291
TCGACGGTAATGTGGATGTCGGCAAAGATCTCCCCCCGTCTTCCCCGGCACCGGAAGTCGTGGCACCCGACCACGCCGGGGGTGTTCGTCACCACCGCCCGGACGAGCGCCGGGTCGCAAGGAGGTTCCATTGTGTCGGTGAGGACCTGTGCAGCCTCGTAAATGACCTCAAAGCCCATCCTCGCGATGAGGATGCCGATAATGAAGGCGATGACCGGGTCGGCCGTGGGATAGCCGAGCCTGACCGCGAGGAAACCCGCAAGGACGGCGATGGAGACGAAGACATCGCTTCGGGTGTGCATGGAGTCGGCGATGAGGATCTGACTGTGGTACTCTTCGCCTTTCCTCTTCTCGTAGGTGGAGACGGCGATGTTGACGGCGAGCGTCCCGATCATGACCCCGACGGTGACTGACGTGATCACGGGGGCGACGGGGGCGACGAGCCGCCGGTAGCCTTCGAAGAGGACACCGGCGGCGGTCAGGAGAAGCATCGCCCCGATGACCAGGGTCCCGAGCGTCTCGATCTTGCCGTGGCCGTAGGGGTGCTTCGGGTCGGGGGGCTTTTCCGCGAAGTAGAGGGCGACTATCCCGACGACGTTCGAGAAGGAGTCGAACCCCGAGTGGAGTGCGTCCGCTACCATGCTCACCGAACCGGCGAGGAGGCCGAATACCGCTTTTGCAAGTGCGACGACGAGGTTTAGGATGAGGACGGTGATGAAGACCCGCCGCACCCGGGGATCCTGCATACGCCCGTGTAGGAGTGCTCCGGCGGCATAGGGTTTGCGGGACGGATGCAAAGGTTAATATGAACATCCCGAAATGGTACTTCTATGTCGACTGACGAGAATGCTAGGCACGCATACGCCGGGGAGTCCCAGGCGAACAGAAAGTACGCGGTCTTTGCCGAGAAAGCGGCCGCTGAGGGGTATCCGACGGTAGCCAAACTCTTCCGGGCGGCAAGCGAGGCGGAGGCTGTCCACGCAAAACGCCTCCTCTTCGTCCTCTCCGCCGTCGGGAGCACCGAGGAGAACCTCAAAGGCGCGATGGAGGGAGAGAACTACGAGTTTATGGAGATGTATCCCCCCTACGTCGAAGAGGCGAAGAAGGAGCGGAAGAACGAGGCCTCGATCGTCTTTACCCATGCGATGAAGGCCGAAGAGGTGCACGCGAACCTCTACCTTCAGGCGCTTGAGTCCGTCCGGGGAGGACAGGACCTCGAGGGGGAGAAGATCTACCTCTGTCCGGTCTGCGGGAACATCGAGATCGGGCAGGCTCCCGAAAAGTGCCCGATCTGTGGAGTCCCGGAGCGGATGTTCCGCGAGGTTCAGTAATCTTTTTTTTGATCCGGGCTCGTTCGTTCAACCTTCTATGTTTTATAGGGTTCGGACGATACTCATCTATGGCAGGTGTAACGGTCTACACGACAGAGAACTGCCCATACTGTCGGATGGTCCAGGCGTTCCTCCGGAAGTATGGGGTTACCTACGAGACCGTCGATGTCGGGAAGGATCGGGAAGCGGCCCGGGAGATGATCCGGGTTTCGGGGCAGCGGGGGGTGCCGGTCACGGTCTTTGGCGATACGGTGATCGTCGGGTTCGATGCGAAGAGACTCCGGGAAGTTTTCGGGACGTCGAAGGCGGAGGAGGTCAGCGATGTGGTGATCGCGGGCGCCGGACCGGCCGGGCTGACGGCTGCGGTCTACTGCGCCCGGAAACTCATGAAGACCGTCGTTGTATCGGAGAACATCGGCGGGCAGGCGACCTGGAGCTGGGCGATCGAGAACTACATGGGGTTCCCGACGATCACGGGGGCGGACCTCCTTAAAAAATTCGAGGACCAGGTCCGTGGACACGACGTCGACCTTGAGCTTGACAGTATCGAGAGCATCCAGAAGGAGGATGAGGCCTTCGTCGTCCGGACGGTCTCGGATGCCGTCTATCGCTGCCGGACGCTCATCCTTGCTCCCGGGAAAGAGCCCCGGACCCTGGGCCTCCCGGGAGAGGCCCGGTTGATGGGGAGGGGCGTTTCCATCTGTGCGACCTGCGACGCTCCGCTCTTCCACGATAAACCTGTCGCCGTCGTCGGCGGCGGAAACGCGGCCCTCCAGACCGCTATCGAAATGACGAAGATCGCAAGTTCCGTGGCCCTGATCGCCCGGAGAGCGCTCCGGTGCGACGAGGTCTACATCCTTCGGGCGGAGGAGGCGGGGGTGCGGACCTATCTCCACCACGAAGTGACGCAACTTCACGGGGACGCGACTCTCTCCGGGATCACGGTTCGGGACCGGGATACCGGGGAGGAGGAGGCCCTCGATGTCGAGGGGCTTTTCCTCTCGATCGGGCTTGCGCCGAACACGAAGTTCCTTGCGGGCCTGGTGGCGTTGAACGAGCGGGGGGAGATCGTCATCGACGAGAACGGCCATACGAACGTCCCGGGGATCTTTGCGGCCGGGGACGCGACCTGCGTCAAGGCCAAGCAGATCATCGTCGCCGCCGGCGACGGGGCGAAGGCGGCGCTCGAGGCGCACGAGTACTTCGAGCGCCTCATGGGCGGGCAGTCCACCTGCGCGTGAATTATACCCGGATGCCTTCGGCAAGGGCCCGGCTGATGAAGGGGTTGCCGCTCCGGACCATCCCGGCGAACTCCTCGCCGGTGTAACAGAGGGGTTCGATCGGGAGGTCGGTGAGATCGAGGATGGCCGCTGCCCGTTTGTGGTGCCGCTCGGGGAAGTCCCCGACGACGATCAGGTCGACGTCGCTTCCCTCGTGGAAGTCCCCGCGGGCGAGGTCCCGGACCTGCCCGATCACCCGGAGAGCGACCGCCTCGCGGCACTGCAGATCGAATCCGCGTACGCGATGCATTCTTCGGCATCCTCCCGTTCGTAGTATTCCGACGGCTATTGTAATAGATGCTCCGAGCAGGATGCACCAGAGGTTTGAGAGACCCTTTTGCGACGACCTCTCTCATTCCCGGGTCCAGGGTGGAGAGGGAATGATTATACCCATAATTATTATGGATATAATCATTCCGCCGCCCGGTATCAGGAAGCATAACCTCGACTGACGGAGCACCTGTTGGCCGTGGGAGAGACACGCTTATCTCTCTGCAGGGTAGATTTTCTCTCATGATACGGTCGGTGGCGCCCGCAGCCGTCCTCCCCCGGGAGACGGGTCGATGATCGAGGGTTTTCTCCGGGCACGGACGAACGGGGTGCTCACGCGGGCCGCGAACCTCATCGCCCGGACGGGGGCGACCCCGGACCTCCTCACCGTGCTCGGGTTCCTCGGGATGGGGGGTGCCGGGGTGCTCTGCACCGCCGGTTCGTTCTTCGCCGCCGGAATCGTCGTCGCCGCATCGTGCATCTTCGACGCCCTCGACGGTGCGCTCGCCCGCACGAATGGTGCCGCTTCGGCTTTCGGCGCGTTCCTCGACTCGTTCCTGGACCGCTACGCGGAGGCGGCGGTCTACGGCGGACTCCTCGTTTACTACATCGGGGCGGAGACGGCGTCGGGCGTCGAGGCCGCGTTTGCCGCCACGGTCGGGTCGCTGATGGTCAGTTACGCCCGGGCCCGGGCAGAGGGGCTCGGGATCGAGTGCCGGGCCGGATTCTTTGCCCGGCCGGAGCGGGTCGCGGTCATCATCGCCGGGCTCGTCACCGGCCTTGTCCTCCCGGCTCTTGTCATCCTCGCGGTTGCTACGAACGCCACCGCGGTCGAGCGGCTCTTCCGTGTCCGGCGGGCTACGCTCTCCCCGTCACGGCCTCCTCGGTCACCGTGAACTCCCCGGTCGCGCCGGCGATCGAAAAGTTCCCGACCGTCTTTACGCCGTAGGGGTTGCCGGTCGTGGAGTAGGGGACGACGAAGGTCCCGTTCTCGCTCTGCTGCCGGTAGACGAACTCCCGCCCGGTGTTGGTGACGACCGTGACCTCAATCACCCCCTCGCCCGGGATCACCGCGCCTTCGACGCGCTCGAAGACCTTCACGCTCGTCGTTCTGTCGGGGGAGGACTCATAGATGAGCCGGTAGTGCTTGAGCGCCGGGATGGCCTCCGGCGGGCTTGCGATATCGCTCCCGAAGATTGCGGCCTCACCCGATCCGGAGTACGCCTCGACCGCCTCCCGTGCCCCGGCGGGGTCCATCCTCTGGCTGGCGGTAAGCCTCGCGTAGCCGGTCTCCGGGACCGATCCGGTGTCGTACTCGGCGTAAAGAACCTCCGACGGCTCTACGAGTGTCCCGTCGAGGGTCTGCAGCCGCGCGACCATCGTCTCGTAGTAGCGTGCTTTGAAGAACATCTCGATCCTGTAGGTATCCTCTCCCACCGGCACGAGGAGCGCCGTTGCGTACGGGTTGATCCCCGCCGTCGTGTTATGCCAGCTGGCGATGGACGGGAACGTTGCGACGGCCATCCTGCCGTCGGTGACGATGTAACGGGAACCGGCCGCCGCAAGGGCCGCATCGGCCTCTCTTTCCGTTCCGGCGAGGAAGAACCTGGTGGCGGCGTCGACGTGGTCCTGGAAGGGGTTGGTGGCCGGTATCCTCTGCGCGATGAAGGTGATCCAGTGGCCGTAGTCCCACCAGGACATGACGCTGTAGGAGTCCGCAGGGTAGGTGAAGTTGTCCTTCTTGTAGGTGGCGTAGTAGTCCACGCCGAGGTCGGGGGTGTTCGCGTTCATCCACTCGAGGGCGTCCCGCCAGTCGTCGGCAAGCATGGTACGGGAGACGCCGTTTTGCGCGTAGCCGATGTTTTCTGCGGCCGAGGCCCCGACGAGGATGACAGCGAGCGCGACGGCGAGCGCGACGGCGCCGACCTCAGGGACGGGGACCGTCTTCTTTCTCTTCTTCTTTCCTTCAGGCTCCCGGAGATATGCGACCGTCTTCCCGAGCCCAAATCGAAGCGCCCACGCGATGAAGACCGCCGCAAGGAGCGCAAGGTTCACGGCCAGGTAATACTCGAACCGGAGGTGCTGGATGGTCGCGACGAGGATGACGACCGACCAGACGATGGCAAAGAGGAGTTCGGGGCGGTTTTCGCGCCGGGCCCGGAGAGCGAGCACCGTAAGTCCTGCCGGGATGAGGAGGAGACCGACGTTGAAGCTCTGCCACGCGAGTGCGGGGTCCCAGGCCCCCATCTCCCGGATGGCGGCGGCCGTCATGTCCTGTCCGAAGAACGTCACGAGCCCGTTCGTCATCGTCCTCCCGACGGCGGAGAGGTTGAGGAAGGCGACCGCGGCGACGGCGAGTGCCGCGAGCGCGGCCAGGTACTCGCGCCGCCTCCCCCGGAGGGCCACGGAGACCCCGGCAAGGAGGGCGGTCGCTCCGATCAGGAGGAGGTAGGCGTAGACGTGGGCGACGGAGTAGAGCGAGAGCGACATCGAGTCGACCATGAACCCCGATAGGGGCAAAAAGACCGTCGGGACGGCGAAGGCGACGGCGTTGACGACGAGGAGCCCCTCCGGTCCGGTGCCGTCGAGGTGGTTCCGGACGGCCTGGAGGGCCGTGAAGACGCCGGCGATGAGCACAAAGAGGATGATCGTCGGCATGACGAGGAGGCCGAGGAGGTATGCGATCCCGGCGCCGAGGGCGAGGAGCGCGACGGGGAGAACCGTCCTGTAATCCCGGAACGAGACGGGGTGCCGGGCGGCATACGCGAGCGCGGCGATGTAGGCGAGGCAGAAGAGGGTCGAAAAGAGGGTTTCGGCGACATGGTGGTCGACGAACCCGAAGATCGACCGCGCGAAGAACGACGCCGAGACGATCGGGATGAGCCCGGCGGCGATGAGTCCGGTCTTCCTTCCGGCGACGGCCTTCCCGGTGAGGTAGACTACCGGGACGACGGCGGCCGCGAGGAGCGGGGGGACCCACGCGGCGACGTAGACGATCTCGGGGCGCGATGCCGCCCCGGCGATGATGCAGGCGGTGGCGGTGATGAACGGGAAGAGCGGTCCCCATGCGACTTCTTTACCGGTCGGGTAGGCGGTCATCGGATCGAACCAGGCGTAGCCGGGGTAGTTCGCCACCATCGCCTCGATCTGGCGGAGGTTGTACCAGGAGTCGGTGCCGATGAGGCTGGTGAACGAGCCGTCGACGAGCGCGGCACTGGGGATTGCCCGGAGGAGGACCGCCACGATCATGAAGAGGAGCAGGGCAGCGGCGGTGAGGGTGGATGTATGATCTTTTTGTGCGGCAGGAGACATAGGTCGTAGGTTGATCTTGGCGGCTGCCGGTAATTAAGGGGTATGACTGGAGGGGGGCGGGTGAGATCTGTGGTCCGGGCTATCTATCTCACCAGTTTCAACAGGGCCAGAAAATGAAGAGGTAACTACAGGAAAGCCTGGAATTCTTCAGGCGAGGTTCCGGCCTGAAAAAGAGTTGTCTGAAGCGTCTTTGGCGCAAGGGTCTTTCCGGGGTGTACGGGAGCGGTGACGATGGTGCAGTGCCGGGAGATCTTGTCCCGAACAAATGCATCCGTACAGTGCGGATGGGGATGCGGCCAGCACCCGGCCTCTCCCCCCGGCCGGGGCTTCACCGGCGAGAATACTCCTTGTGCGCTCTCTCGATCGTCACGATCTTCTCGATCTTGACGATGCTCTCCTCATGCTCGACGATATAAAAAACGGTGAAGGATCTGCTGATATGGAGGCGATAGACTGCAGGGGGATGGGGATACTCAAGTTTCTCCTTGTTCCCTCCCGGAAACGGGTCTTCCGCGAGTTCCTGGATTTTTTCGACGACGATGCGCCGGGTTTTTGGGGGGAGCCGCTTTAAGAACTCCCGTGCCTTCCTCTCGATCAGAACGGTGAACACGCTCTCCTCTCACCGGTGCCTCAGTCGTCCTGCAGGAGGTCGTCCGGGTCGAAGGCTACGAACTCGCCGGTCTCCTCTATCTCGACGATCATCTTCCAGTCGCGATAGTCCCGCTCGCGCCGGATCATCCGGCTAAGCAGCTCATCATAACTCTCTCCGGCCTCTTTGAGGTCGTGCAGGTCCCTCCAGGTAGGCTTTTTCACGGGAATGCGCTTGATCTGGCTTCCGGTATCGCTTGTGGCGGAAGACATGCATCTCCGTGGGTCGTCATGATATTTATTGGTGTGCACATTTATCACAGTGAATAAATGTGCCATAATGAGCACCCCGACAGGACGGGTGCCGGGGTGCCCGCTCCGACCCTGCCGAAACGTCGTACCTTCGGTCTTCTCGAACTCCTGCCCTTCGGCCAGTCGTTCCCCAAAACGAATACCCTTATCCCCCTCCTCCCGCAACCTATTCCTCGGGAGGGCATCCTCTGAAGATCGCCTACGTCTACGACGCCGTCTACCCCTGGGTGAAGGGCGGGGTCGAGAAACGCATCCGCGAGGTCTCGGTCCGGCTCGCGGAACGGGGGCACGAGGTTCACGTCTACGGGATGCGTTGCTGGAGCGATCCGGCGACGATAGAGCGGGACGGGGTGACCATCCACGGCGTCGCTCTCGCCGAGGCGTTGTATTGCGGCGGCCGGCGGACGGTCCCGCAGGCGCTCCGGTTCGGCCGCTCTGTGCTCCGGCCGCTCCTCTCCTCCGGCGCCGACGTCGTCGATTGCCAGAACTTCCCCTACTTCTCCTGCTTTGCGGCGAAGGCGGCGTCGGCGCTGCGCGGGTTCCCGCTCGTGGTCACCTGGCACGAGGTCTGGGGCGACTACTGGTACGACTACCTCGGGCCCCGGGGGGTCTTCGGGAAGGCGGTCGAGCGGCTGGCTGCCTCTCTCACGGACCACCCGGTTGCGGTCTCGCCCTCGACGGCCCGGGCCCTCGAGGGCCTCGGGGTCTCCGGGCCGGTCCCGGTCGTCCCGAACGGTATCGACACCGCGCGGATCGCCGCGGTTGTCCCGGCGGCGGAGGAGTCGGACGTCGTCTTCGCCGGCAGGCTGATCCGGGACAAAAACGTCGACGCCCTCCTCCGGGCGCTCGTGCCGGTGCGGGATGAGGTCCCCGACCTTCGAGCGCTGATCGTCGGCGACGGCCCGGAACGCCCGGCGCTCGAAGCCCTCGCGCGCGACCTCGGGCTTGACGGGGCGGTGACCTTTACCGGTTTCTTTCCCGATCACGACGCGGTCATCGCCGCGATGAAGGCATCAAGGGTCTTCGTCCTCCCCTCGACCCGCGAGGGCTTCGGGATCGCGGCGCTGGAGGCGATGGCCTGCGGCCTCCCTGTGGTGACGGCGGACCGCCCGGGGAACGCAGCGAGGGACCTCGTGCGGGACGGGGTGAACGGGTTCCGCTCGGGGCTCTCGGCGGGGGAGATGGGGGAGAAGATCCTGGCGGGGCTCGACCTGCGCCGGGCATCGGACTTTCGGGCGGCGGCGGCAGCGTACGACTGGGGGCGGATCACCGATATGCTCGAAAAGGTTTATCAAAAGATCTAACCAACCCTGACATCAGGTTTACGCCTTTTGATTTTCAAGACCTCTACGGGGAACAGATTGCATGTCATGGAAAGATCGGAGCGTTTTAATCACCGGGATAAGCGGGTTCGTCGGGTCGTACCTGGCCCGATACCTGATCGACGAGGGTGCGCACATCTATGGACTTGTCCGGCGGCGGGCGGACGGTGCCATCCCTCAGAACATCGCCTTGAAGAAGATCGAAAGCGGCATCACTTTCCTTGAGGGAAATCTGGAGGATATCTCCGGGCTTGCCACGGCGCTCGACGTCGCCCGACCGGATACTATCTTCCACCTTGCTGCTCAATCCTTCGTTCCCCGCTCGTTTTCACACCCCATCGAGACCGCCCAGATCAACTCCATCGGCACGAACAACCTCCTTGAGGCGGTGCGCCGGAAGGACTGCGACCCGACGATCATCTTTGCCGGGTCGTCCGAGGAATACGGGCTGGTCTTCAGTTCCGAGGAGCAGTACGAGCGGTTGCGGGCGAAGTACGGGACGATCTATCCCGCACCGACCTCGATCCCCGAAGTGCCGATCAAGGAGACGAACCCCCTCCGCCCCATGTCGCCGTACGCCGTGAGCAAAGTCTACGGCGACCACCTGATGAGGAACTACTTCTACACCTACGGCACGAAGGCTATCGTCTCCCGGGCCTTCAACCACGAGGGGGCCGGGCGCGGGAGTATGTTCGTCACCTCGGTCGTGACGAACCAGGTGGCGAAGTATGCGGCGGGGGATCTCGACCACATCACCATCGGAAACGTCAACGCCTTCCGCGACTGGTCGCACGTCATGGACACCATCCACGGCTACTGCCTGATCGCCGATGCGGGTCACCCCGGCGACGTCTACAACCAGGGCTCGATGCGGACGACCTCCGTCCTCTCTTACATCCTCCTCTCCCTTGAGAACGCCGGGATGCCGGTCGACCGGATCGAGAGCGTCAAAAACGGTAAGGTCGTCGAAGCGCCGACCGAGAAGGACGCGTCGGCCATCTTCGGCGTGCCGTTCGAGAAGACGAAAGTCGACCGGATGCTGCTCGAAGGAGAGATTGAGTTTACCGCCGGCGACCAGGGCATCATCGTTAAATCGGGCGAGAAGAAGATCTCGGTGCTCTTCGACCCGGAGCGGTTCCGGCCTGCCGAGGTCCCGATCCTCTTCTCCGATACGACGAAGATCCGGCATCTCGGGTTTTCGACCACCTACAGCGTTGAGGACATCATCCGGGACCAGCTCAATTTCTACATGGACGAGAAGAAGCGGGTATGAGAGTCGCGATCTTCCATGACTATTTCGGGGCGATCGGGGGCGGCGAACGGGTCGTCCTCGCCCTCGCGAAGGTCCTGAACGCCGACGTCATTACGACCGACACGGATGCGGCCGCGAAACTGGACAACGGCGTCCGGGTCACGAGTCTCGGAAGTACGGTCAAACTCCCCCCGTTCAAGCAGATCTCCGCCGCCCGGAGGTTCGCCGCAGGGGATTTCTCCGACGACTACGACTTCTTCATCTTCACCGGGAACTGGAGCCACCATGCCGCCCGGCACCACCACCCGAACCTCTGGTACTGCTATACGCCGGTGAGGGCGTTTTACGACCTCTACGGGACGTTTCTGTCGCGGCAGGGCTTTGTCTCCCGGCAGGCGTTCAGGGCATGGGTGGCGCTCTCCCGGAGATCGGACCGGCGTTCCGTGGGCCGGGTGGATACCATCGTGACGATCTCGGAGAACGTTCGGCAGAGAATCCGCACCTGCTACGGCCGCGATGCGGAGGTCGTCTATCCTCCCGTCGACGTCTCCCGGTACCGCTGCGAAGGTTACGGCGACTTCTGGCTCTCGGTGAACCGCCTTTATCCGGAAAAAAGGATCGAGCTGCAGATCGAAGCCTTCCGGTCGATGCCGGACGAGCGTCTGGTCATCGTCGGCGGGTATGCCGCCGGGGACCATGCGGGCCGGTATGCAGCCCGACTTATGAAAGACCTTCCGGAGAACGTCGAAATCCGGGGTGAGGTCTCCGAAGAGGAACTGATCGACCTCTACGCCCGGTGCAGGGGCCACATCTGCACGGCCCTGGACGAGGACTTCGGTCTGACGCCGGTGGAGGCGATGGCTGCCGGCAAGCCGGTGGTCGCGGTGGACGAAGGGGGATTCCGCGAGACGGTGACGGCGGATACGGGGGTGCTCGTCGATGCCGACCCCGGAAGGATTGCATCGGCGGTCCGTGCGGTCTCGGCCGACCCGGAGCGTTACCGGGAGAACTGCCTGGCGCGGGCGAGCGTGTTTGATGGTTCCGTCTTCGCGGAGCGGATCCGGCGTGTGGTGAACGATGGCGTTTGAACATCTGCGGACTCTCTATGATTACCGGAACCTCATCTGGACTCTTGCCTGGGGAGATTTCAAGCAGCGATACAAAAACTCGGTCCTGGGGTATTTCTGGTCGCTCCTTGAACCGCTCCTGATGCTCGTGGTCCTCTATGTGGTCTTCTCGAACCTGATGCGTATCCAGGTGGAGTACTACCAGCTCTTCCTGCTGCTCGGCATCATCCTCTGGAACTTCCTCTCCCGGGCGACGTCCATGGGGCTGAATGCAATTCTCGGAAAACCAAGTATGGTGCAGAAGATCTACTTCCCGCGCGATATCCTCGCGATCTCGTCCTGCATCACGGCGCTCCTGATGAGCATCTTTGAGTCCCTGGTCTTTGTCGCCTTCATGGCGGCCTTTCGGGTGCCTCTCTCGGCAAACCTCATCTACGTGCCGCTGGTCCTGGTGCTCCTCTTCCTGGTAGCCCTGGGGCTCTCTCTTGCCCTTGCCGCGCTGAACGTCTTTTACCGCGACGTCCAGTTCATCTGGGCGGTCGTCCTCCAGGCCGGGTTCTTTGCGACCCCGATCCTCTACCCGGTAACAATCTTCGGCAAGGAACTGCAACGGATCTTCCTTCTTAACCCCATGGCCCACATCATCATGGCGGCACGCGACACGATCATCTATTCCACCCCTGCGGCAGCCGGGTCGCTCCTCTACGCGGGGGTTGCGGCCGTGCTCATCCTCCTGATCGGATACGCCGTCTTTGCCCACTACGAACCCCGTTTTGCGGAGGAGATGTAAATGAGCGTCATCGACGTCGAGCATGTAGGGAAGGTCTTCCGCATCCCCCACGAGAAGCGGACGACGGTCTTCGAGGCCCTGACCGGTCTTCTCAGGCCGACGGACTACGAAACCTTCCCCGCCCTGCGGGACGTGACGTTCTCGGTCGAAGAAGGGGAGATGCTCGGGATCATCGGGGAGAACGGGAGCGGGAAGAGCACGCTCTTAAAGATCCTCGCCGGGATCATGCGGCCGACGTCGGGGACAGTCTCCGTCAACCGACGGCTCACGCCGTTCCTCGAACTCGGTGTCGGGTTTAACCCGGACTTCACGGCCGTCGAAAACATCCGGACCTACGCTACGATCATGGGCCTCTCGAAGCGGGAGATCAACGATAAAGTCGACGAGATCCTGGCCTTTGCCGGGCTTGAAACATTCCGTGACGCGAAACTGAAGAACTTCTCTTCCGGCATGCAGGTGCGGCTCGCGTTCTCGACTGCGATCCAGACCGACCCCGAGATTCTGCTGATGGACGAGGTGCTCGCCGTCGGCGACATGGAGTTCCAGCAGAAATGCATGGATGTGCTGAACCGGTACCGCAACGAGGGCGTCACGATCGTCTTTGTCTCCCACGACCTCGGTTCAGTCCGGCGGTTCTGCGACCGGACGCTCCTCTTGAATCACGGAGAGCAGGTGGCCCTCGACGAGACGGACGTGGTGATCGACCGCTATGTCTACGGGAAGATGGCGGAGGAGCCGGTGGCCCCTGCTGCCGAAGCGGCATCCCGGGGGAACATGAAAGTGGAGATCACGGGGGTGACGTTCTTCAACAAGTTCGGCGCAGAAAGCACCCGGTTTAACGCCTTCGACCCGATGACTGTTCGGATCTTCTACTCGGCACGGGAGCGGATCGCCGGCCCGGTCTTCGGGATCGCTCTCTACTCCGAACGCGGGGAGCACCTTTACGGGACGAATACCGAGTTGAAAGACGTTTCGATCGGGTATATCTCCGGTGAAGGACATATCGATCTCCGGATAGACCGTATTCCGATGCTCGCCGGGCGTTTCCTGCTGACGGTTGCGGTTCACACCCACAGCGGGGAGCGTTACGACTGGCAGGATAAAGCGTATTCGTTCGACGTTATCCCCACAGGGAGAGATGCCGGGCTCTTCGATATTCCCTGTATATGGCGGCGGTGAGGAAGGTATTATGAGTGGCACTCCGTTTGAGATCAAAGACGACGAGATCAACGTCGAAGAAATCATGCAGAAGATCCGGGAGAACATCCGGCGGCGGAAGGCGGCGGGGGTCTACCCGGCGGACCCGGACCCCGCCGGAGTTCCGCGGGCTCCGGCCGGTGGTGACTCCGGGATCGCCCGGGACCTTGCCTACCTCTCCGGCAACTGGAACATCCAGAACAACAGTTACTTCATCAGTTCACACCGGCCCGTCGCCGGGAAGGTCCTGGTGAAGGGTCGGGAACTCATCCACGGGGAGGTGCGCCGCTACGTCGACCCGGTGATCTGGAAGCAGGCTGAGTTCAACCGGGCCACTGGTCGGGTGCTCGAAGGCGTGACCCGGCAGGTATCCGGGATCGAGAGCCTCCGGGAGGAGATCCTGTCTGAGGTTGGGGAGCAGGTCCGGTCTGAGGTTGCGGCATTGGCCGCAGAGATGAAGGCCGAGATCACCCGGGAAATCAGGGAGCAGGTGCAGGCCGCGATCCTTGCCATGGACACCGATATCGAGAACCGGACCTGGCTGGCGAAGGTTCTTGAGGAGAGAGCGCTCCGGAGTGCACCCGGGGCTGTTGAATCTCCGGGCTCTCCCTCCACCGATGCCGGGGTGAACTACTTCGCCTTTGAGGACCACTTCCGTGGCTCCCGGGAGGATATCAGGGAGCGGCAGAGGGCGTTCGTCCATTACTTCGAAGGCTGCAGCAACGTGCTCGACATCGGCTGCGGCCGGGGTGAGTTCCTGGAGTTGATGCGCGATGCGGGCGTCAACGCCCGCGGTGTGGACCTCGACGAGACGATGGCGGAGTTCTGCCGCTCCCGGGGTCTGGAGGTCGAGTTGAACGATGCGGTCTCGTACCTTGAGCACCTCGACGATTCGAGCCTCGACGGGGTTTTCATCGACCAGGTCGTCGAGCACCTCGAGCCTGCCTATCTTGTCCGGCTGCTTGAGCTCTGTCACCGGAAGATGAAGTTCGGCTATTATCTCGTCGCGGAGACGGTGAACCCGCTCTCGTTTGTCTCACTTGCAAACTTCTACATCGACATGACCCATGTTCGGCCGGTCCATCCGGCGACGCTGAAGTTCCTGTTCGGGGCTGCGGGTTTCAGGGAGATCGAGGCTCAGTTCTCTTCACCGGTGCCGGATGAAGTGAGACTGCGGAGGTTGCCGGTGGATGAAGGGATGGGCGAAGCGGAGAAACAGCGGGCTGAGATCTACAATATGAATGTAGACCTGCTGAATGGTACGCTATACGGGGCGCAGGACTATGCGGTGATCGGGAAGAAGTAATCTTGGTTGTGGTGGGGCTATGGCATATGAGTATCAATTAAAGTGTGAGGGCATAGGTTTTGAAGAAGGTGTGGAGTTATTGAAGGAGCGGGTAAAAAACCCGGTAGTGATAGGAGCCATCAATAATACCAATAGCGAATGTGTAGCAGAAATTATTGATACTCTATCTTCTATTGGGGTTTCAGTAAGACATTTTAAAGTTGATAAAAAGGGGTATTTTGAGTTTATATCTAAGGCAGGATATAAAAACAAATATCCAGACTACTATAAAGATAACTTCTACGAAAAAACGGTGGAACATTTCCTATGCTACAGTTTTCTAGATCTTAGGCATGATGACAAATTCATAGATATTGCAAGTGAACATTCTCCCGTCAAGGATATTTTTAGTTCTCTTACCGGTTGTGTCGCTTACTCCCAGGATATTATGTATAAGCCGGGGATTCATGGGGATAAGATTGGCAGTAATGCTTCAGACCTTCCTGTTCTAGATCAATCGTTTAACGCTGCCGTTGCCACATGCAGTATAGAACATTTTGAAAACAAGTCAGATGTTCTCTTTATGAATGAAATGGAACGAATACTGGTTAAAGGTGGGAGAGTTGTCATTGCTCCGCTGTATATCTACTCTAAATGTTGTTGTCAAACCGATCCTCGATATTCGATCCCGGGAAACGTATCCTTCGATGACGATGCGACTATATATTGCACCAAAGGCTGGGGCAATCGGCATGGGAGGTTTTATTCTCCGGAGTCTCTTTTCAAGAGGCTTATCGCGCCAAATAGAAATATGGAATTTGTGGTATATGTACTTGAAAATTTAGAAGAAATAGATCCTTCTGTCTATTGTAAGTTTGTTCTGGCAGGGACACGCATATGAAAATCGCGATTGTTGCGCCAAGCCCCGTGCCGTTTACCATAGGTGGAGCAGAACAACTCTTTTGGGGCATGCAGGATGCAATACATGAGTATACCCCTCACCAGTGCGAACTCGTTAAAATCCCCACAAGAGAAGATAATTTCTGGAACCTCATTGCGTCGTATTACTCGTTTTACACCCTCGATCTCTCGCATTTCGACATGGTCATCTCTACCAAATACCCTTCCTGGATGGTTCAGCATGTTAATCATGTCGTGTACCTGATTCACCCCCTGCGAGGGCTATACGACACCTACCACTTATGCAACCTGCCCCGGGAGACTCCCGGGCATCTGCGTGTCGGGCTGGTTGAAGAGATCGTTGAGGTTATTCATGGGAACCACTTCCATCAGGATACTGTAAATGGTGTCTTCGAAAACCTTCGGCTGCTGAAAGAAGATGAGGCACATTATAGTCCGGAGACGTTCCAGTTTCCCGGGCCTTTTATTCGAGATATAATTCATTTTTTCGATAGGTTCGCACTCTCCCCTGAGAGAATTCAACGGTATTGCACGATGTCGGAGACCGTGCGCCAGCGGCAAGATTATTTCCCCGTTGGTGTAAACGTCGATATCATCCATCCACCACCGAAGTTGGACTACTTTACTAACACTGGATGTGATTATCTTTTTACGGCGAGCCGCCTTGACGAACCGAAACGGATAGATCTCATCATTAACGCCATGAAATACGTTCCTCATGACCTCAAGTTGAAGATTGCCGGCACGGGACCCGATGAACTGAAGTTAAGGAGAATTGCGAAAGACGATAAGAGGATTGAATTTGTCGGTTTTGTGCATGAACACGAACTCCTCGATCTCTACGGGCGGGCGTTGGCCGTCGTATTTACTCCGTGCGCTGAGGACTATGGTCTGATCACGCTTGAGGCAATGCTAAGCAGGAAACCTGTGATTACGACAACGGATAGCGGTGGACCACTTGAACTGGTGCAAGAGGGGCAGAATGGATTTGTGGTGGAGCCTGATCCCCGGGAGATTGCTGAAAAGATAAACTACTGCATTGAACACCCCGAAGAGACCAGGCGAATGGGTGAAAACGGCTACAGGACTGTGCAGGATATTACCTGGGAAAATTTTGCCCGTCGGCTTCTTGGTGACGACGGCGTTTGGCAGCAGAAAAAGAAAAAGATCCTGGTTCTGGCTACTTATTCGTGCTATCCTCCAAGGGGCGGCGGTCAACACCGGCTCTACAATCTGTATTCGCGTTTAGCAACGCGCTATGATATAACCATCTGTTCCATTGTCGAGTCGAATAAACCGTATCAAGACCTCACGCTTAAAAACGGGCTCCGGCAGATCTGCCTCCCTCAGAGCCCGGAACACGCCGGGGCACAGTGGAAAGCCGAGAGAAAGGCGGGGGTCAATCTCTATGATGTTGCGATGATCGATCACGTTGCATTATCGTGCAATTACGTTGATGCTGTAAAAGAGTTGATGGAACAGTCCGATATCGTTATTTTTGCCCACCCATATCTCTTTTCTTTGTATAAGCCTCTTGGGCAAGGGAAGAGAGTTATCTACGATGCGATTGATGTTGAATATCAGCAAAAGAGAGATTATATCAAAAATGGCGATTATCTCGAGGAAGTGTTTGAAATTGAGAAGATTGCCTGTGGGGCGTCGGATGTTATCTTTGCGATATCAAGTGAGAACAGGGAGCTTCTTGTAAAGTTATATGACGCCGATCCCGATAAGATCTTCATTGTGCCAAATGGGGTTAATTCTCATCTGTTCCGGGCAAGTAGCGATGAAGAAAGAGAACGGCTGAAAGAAGGTGTTGGAGTTTCAGGAATTCCAACAATATTGTTTGTTGGAAGCTGGCACCCTCCTAATCTCAGAGCATTACGGTTTATTGTCAAAGATCTCCTGACTCAGTGTAAAAATTGCCTCTTCCTCATCATCGGCAGTGTAAAGGATTATTACAATCAGGAGTATGGTACGTTGCCAAAGAATGTACTGGCGTTCGGCACAGTGGACGAGGATGAAAAGCGTGAATTGTATAAACTGGCTGATATTGCCATCAATCCTATGTTCGGTGGTTCCGGTACAAACCTGAAGATGCTGGATTACATGAGTGCCGGTATCCCTGTTGTAACTACACCGATCGGTGCGCGAGGTATTCCCATAACGAATTATGAGCATGCTATTGTATGTCCCCCTGAACAGATGGCCGGGAAGATTCAGGAATTGATCTCCGATAGCCGGCTCCGTGAGCATCTTCGGAATAATGCCCGAAGTCTTGTAGAGGATGGGTTCTCCTGGGATTCTATCGCCCGTCGTCTGGAGGAGCGTTTGCAGAAATTGCTCGATACTGAATTGCTTGATCGAGAGTACTGAGTATGAAGATTGCTTTTGTCGTTCAACGGTACGGAGCGGACATCGTCGGGGGGGCGGAGTACTTAACCCGGCTTTTTGCAGAGCACCTGATACGCTATCATGATATCGAGGTTCTGACTACCTGCGCGAAAAGTTACCATACCTGGGAGAACGAGTACCCTGAAGGGACCGAAATCGTCAATGGAATTCCGGTTAGGCGGTTTAGGAACACTGCAATAAGAACTCCGGCGAAAATTTTGCAACTTCAAGAGCGAGTTTTTTACCATGCTCATTCTAGAGACGACGAACTCCGCTGGATCGAGGAAAATGGTCCGGTTTGTCCCGGTCTCATTACATACCTCAAAAAAAACGCAGACGAATTCGACTGTGTCATTTTCTTTACATTTCGATATTACCAGAGTTATCACGGCGTAATCGGCGTCGGGAAAAAAGCAATAATTGTGCCGTTTGCAGAGGATGACCCTGCACTGGATCTCGCAACCACCAAAGAGATCTTTTCCCATGCTGCGGGAGTAGTTTACAGTACTCCCGAAGAGCGCACCCTCATACGGCAGAGGGTGCGCTTTGATGAAACCGGGAAAATTGTGGATGTCGTCGGGTCCGGTATTGAGACCCCCGGGGCCCTTCGGCCGGTGAAGGTGCCATCCGAATATATCCTCTATCTTGGAAGGATCGAGGGTTCCAAAGGGTGCTACACGCTGTTTGAATTCTACCGGCGAATGGCAAATGAAATGGGATCGGTGCCTTATCTCGTACTTGCGGGCCAGGATGCGATTGGAGTTCCCAGACACAAGAAGATTGTCTATTTAGGGTTTGTTTCTGAAGAAGAGAAGGCTTCACTTCTACACGGTGCGAGATTCCTGATCATGCCTTCGCCGTACGAAAGTCTCTCGCTGGTTACACTTGAGGCAATGGGGTGCGGGACGCCTGTCCTGGTAAACGGGGAGTGCAGTGTACTGAAGGGCCATTGTGTTAGGAGTAATGCCGGTTTGTGGTATCAGGATTACGACGAATTCAAAGAATGCACCCGATATCTGCTTGAAAACGATCGGACCCGGGTTCGTCTGGGCGAAAACGGGAAGAGGTATGTTGAAAGCAATTATCAATGGGATCGCATCGAGCAGAAGTTCCTCTCACTGCTAAGAAGGTTTCAGGATCTCTCTGCAGACGGATCTCGATGAGATCACCTCCGATGGGCTACGAACTTCCGTTACACCTTACTCGGAATACTCGTGTACAATAGTTCGACCCTTGAGCCGTAGAGGAGGTCGGAACGTGGAAACGACTTTTACCCTGAGAAGCACCTTGCGGTGCTTCCGTTCCGGTTCTAGCGAACCCTCGCGCGTCTCACCCGGCGGTGCTCCTGTTCCGGGCTTTCTATCCGTTGCACTCGCAAACTCTTCGCATTTTCCCATGCTCCTGCCCTCCGGCCCGGCGCGTATCGCCTCGCGGGGAGCGATTGCCGGTCCGGCAGGAGTTTGAGAAACTCGAAGAATTTCGAGTGGGGGCCGGGGAGGTGCACCCGGCGGCAGGGTGGCAGGTGCATGAGCGTCGCCGGGTACGATTGGGTGTTCCACTCATGTTAGAAGATTTTAGAA
Source organism: Methanoculleus sp. UBA291 (assembly GCF_002499755.1). Lineage (NCBI taxonomy): Archaea > Methanobacteriati > Methanobacteriota > Methanomicrobia > Methanomicrobiales > Methanomicrobiaceae > Methanoculleus > Methanoculleus sp. UBA291. The sequence goes on from NZ_DANC01000037.1 coordinate 18,902, forward strand.
TAACCCTGTATTTTCAGTCCGGGCAATTTCTTATTTTTTTATCCGGCATGTGCCGAAATATGGGAGTATTTGGGTAATAATAAGGGTCTATTTTTATATTTGAGTTTTTTTAAGCGTTTATTGATTAAATAATCAATTAAAAACATCAGAATGATGTTTTAACCATTATTCGGTGTGTTATATTAATTCTGATCATCTTGAGATCCTATTTTTATGTTATGATCTTTCAGAAAGATCTGTTGATCATTATATGATCTCTGGATCGTCCAATCAATTTGAGAAATAAAACGCATTTAAATTTGAATTATACGGTTTTTTATTGGATCTATGGTTAAAACAGATCTTTATAGTGCTGTAAGGTATCGAATGATTTATAATTGGGTAATGCATAGACAATACTTGCGCAACCTCTCACTGGGGGGCCAGACCGGTGTGTACTCGCTCTATACAACTACATCTCGACAGGAGGGAGTTCCGGTGAGGGGGGGCCGCGCATTGCTGAATGATGGAGATGCAAAAGGGATTTAGTGAGTATTCAGGTGAAATGGATGATGAAGCGTAACGTGAATAAGTTCACCCTGGCAACCCTGGTACTGGCTTTTCTCGTTGTTGTGCCTGCAGTGGCGGCACAAATCGAAGAGGGCCAGTCCGTCGTTTGCCGCGACGTGAACGGAGAGATCGAATGGATCATCGGGATTCCCGGTGAATCGAGACCCGTTGACCAATTCAACTGGGGGGTGACGGGTGACACGCCCGTCGTCTTAAACGGTCAGGCTGGCGTTGTCCGCGAAGTCAAAGAAGGCGGCCTCAAAGGCAACCTCCAGTGGATCATCAAGAAGTCCGACGGTTCGACTGAGCGGTTTTACTGGGGGCTGAAGGGTGACACGCCCGTCGTCTTAAACGGTCAGGCCGGCGTTGTCCGCAAAGTCGGGAGCAACCTCCAGTGGTTCATCAAGGGTTCGCCCACGTTCTGCTGGGGGCTTACTGCG